>JAKUTA010000171.1 GCA_022447885.1 Candidatus Poseidoniales archaeon
CATCGACATCAGCAAGGCGAACGTGGCATGCATCTTCTACATCACCACCGGCGGCTTGAACGGACCACTGCGACTCTGGTCCGAGGCTATCCGATCTCTCGCATGAGTCGTCTCAATCACGCGAGCGGCGCTCGAGCAGCGCCAAGCCGACCGCGGCTGCGACCAGCGCGAGTCCTGCAGCGGGCAGGAATCCCTCGTCCTCGATGACGACAGCCGGTGGCGGGGCGGACCACTGGTGGATGAGCACCAGCGAGATGTCCTCTCCGTCCCACTCGTCAGGCAGGGTGTAGGCCAGTTCGCCTCCCGAGCCGCTGCCGAGATCGACCACGTCGCGCACTACATGGGGGTAGTCGCCCAGACCGTTGCTGCCCTCCTCGAAGTAGGCCGACTCCTCGACGGCGATGAGCAGCGAGGAGAACTGCACTCCCTCCACACCCGCGCTGGGCAGCGTCACCGACCAGGTGACCGTTCCGCTCTCTCCATCGCTGCTCTGCCATTCCAGCGCCGAGGCACCTGTGGCATCCTCGAAGCGGGTCGGCTCGGCAAGCGATGAGGTGTAGTCCTCGACGAGATCCTCGCCGTTGGGAACGATGCCGGGGTGCATCCATTCGCCATTGATGATGATCGTCGGCGGCGCGCGCTTCAATCCGACCAACGCCTCCGACTGCGCACCGTAGCGCGCCTCCCAGCGCTCATCTCCCGCCAGCGTGCCGAACGGGTCCTGCGTCTCGCCGATGGCACGGTGGAACTGCAGTTCGACCACCTCCTCGGAATGGCTGGCCACCACCTGTTGGAACGCCTCCTCGGACACCACGCACGGCTCGCACCAGCTGGCCGTGTACACCTCGGCGATGTCGGGCAGGTCGGTGAGGGGAGCCTGGACCGAACCCGAGGTCTGGTTCGAGGCGAGCAGGTGCAATCCCCCGAACACCCCTTGGTCGACGACGCCAGACCGGTCACCGAGCGGCTCTGAGCCCGCGATGGGCAACTGCACTGCTGTGAGCAGCAGCAGCACGAGCATGAGCGGAGCGGGTAGGGAGAGAGAGCGCACACTGGGGCGAACCTGCTACCCACTGTCAATCCGACGGTTCCCTGCGGACCCCTTCAAGCGGCGTCGAACAGGTCCTCTGGACCGTCATCGAACGGCTGGTTGAGCCAGTCCGGGATGCGCTGGGGCAGGTTTCCGGGCGGGAACGGATCGCGATACAGATTCCACCATGGTGGAGCGCCCCTGAGCCCATGCCGTCGCTGGAAAGGCCCGAGCAACTCGACCAACCAGTGGCGCACTCGCTCGAACGGAACGTCGACGCGCACCCAGCGGATACGCTCGTCTTGCTCACCACGAGGGCGCCACCCGGTCGTGCGCGCCAGACCATCGACGAGTTCCCGCTCCTCCTCGTCGCGAATCATCATGCTGAAACGATTGCCCTCGAAGGACATCTGCCCCCTCTGTTCGCGCGGCAGGAGCAGCACAGAGTCGAGTGGCATGCGGATGAGTATCTCGTAGAGTCCGGGGAACGTCCGCGTCCAGCGTTGCCAGCCACCGAAGTTGTGCATGTGGAAGAACCTGTGCGGCTCACCCCGCACCGCACCCTGCATATCTCCCCGCACCCGTCGGCCCTGCCGCTCTCGCTCAGCCTCGAGCCGGTGGACTCCGTGGAGGTTGGTGAGGATGAACTCAGCCAGCGGATGGAGATTCTGCTGTGAGCGCTGGTCATCCATCAGGGCGAGCACTACGCTGGCGATGACGTCGCCAGCGGGCAGCCGTTGGATGCCGGGATGTTCACGAATGCAGATCGGCGTCCCACCACCCTGACGCGCCTGCTCGGCTGATGTGCATCCGGACACACTGAAGCGAGCCCCGTGGACGCCATGTCCGCAGCGGACGTGATAGAACAGGCCAGAGGTGCCCTCCACGATGATTCCAGGGGCGCCTTCCTCCTGGTATTCGCAGCGGTCGTTCTCCTCGCACACCGAATGCAGCAGACCGAGCGCTCGACAGTCCTGCTCGGCAGGTATCAGTTCGCCGTCCGGCTCATCCCAGATCCACTGGAGAGTACGCAGTCGACGGTGCGCGGGATGCTCAGGCGGTGACAGTTGCCAACTGAGCAGCAGCGCCCACAGTTCAGGCCACGGTGGCAGAGGAACCCTCTTCCAGCGGCCCCCACGCAGCATCCTCAGGAACAGCCGGCCTCGATTGATGACCAAGGATGGCCCCGACCACGCCTCCGCAGAGTGCCACTCGGTCCCTCCGCTGGTCTCCTGGTCCCAGCGCTCCACCCACGGCATCCCCAGTACGGCGAGGTCGGCCCACGGCACCTCCGGTGGCATCTCGTAGCGGTGGCGCCCGCGATCTCGAAAGCGAGCCCATATCATGCCCTGCATCCAATTCCGTGGTTGCTCACCGGCGGCGAGGCGGGAGCGCAGCATACCCTCTATCCACTCCAGCCAGCTGAAGAACAGGGTGGCTCCCTCCAGCGGGCCATGAGTCTCCCGATGAACCCGAAGAAACAGTTGGATGTCTCTCAAATGCTCCCCTTGTCGACGCCGGTGACGCATATGGGCGCGAGGACGTGGCATGGAGAGCGCCCCCATGACGCCCAGCAGCAGCGAGAAGTCGCACTCCTGCACCTGGCGCCGCTCGTTCTTGGTGCCGGTCATCGCCCTCAGCAGATGTGCGTAGGGCAACTTACCGGGCACGACCTCGCCATCCAGGGACCAGACGTGGTCGCCGCGATTCAACCAGCTGCCATCAGGGAGAGGGATGCCGCGTTGCAGCAGCCGGCGCAACTCATGCGGCTCGGGGTGGGCGCGGCCCGCCAGTCGTTGGCGTAGGAACTGCAGTCCGTTCTCAAGCTCTTCCTCGGTGAGCGGGAATGCACTCTCATCGATCGGAGCATCTTCGGGCACGGAATCTCTGCGTTTCATCCACAGGATGTCCTCGCTGCCGGCATGTGCAGCGAGCAGGCTGCGCCAGCGAGTCTCGCTGGTCCTGCCCCGGTCAGGTGCGAGCACCTCTTCCATCTCCGCTCGTTCATCCTCGGTCGGTCGACCGGACATACCCGGCCCGACCAGCACGTCCGCGAACAACTCGCAGCGCGAGCACCATCCCTTGTTCTCCGTCTCTCGCGCACATACTATGCATTCTGGCATCCATCCACCCCCCGTTTGCTACGAACTCATCCTGACTTCGACCTTACTTAACCGCTGAATTCCACTCATCCGGACATGCGCTCCCCGTACGCATCGGCGATCACCTGCCACACATCGTCCGGGACATAGCCTCCCCGCTCCTGGACGGAATCGGCCATTGTCTGGATCGGTTCAGGAAGGATATGCTGCTCGTCCGGGGCGGGATCCGGAATGATGTCGTGGTCCCTGGGGTCGTCGCAGTCGTGAGGGTCGTAGTCCTCGACGTCCTCATCCGGCCAGTCATCCTCATCCGGCCAGTCAGCCTCCTCATTCTCCTGCTCGACAAACCCCTGCGGATGGCGTTCCCTCATCATCTCCCATCCCGCTCTATCCTGCGGTCGACAGTTGTCCCACGCTGCGAACAGCATCTCCAAAGTGCTGATCTCGGACGCGCTCTTGCGATCCTCTCGTAACGCGAGCATGTAGGACGCCAAGCGGTCACCGAGCGGAAGCGGACCTTCACACTCGAACATCTGGATACAGATGTACACCTTGCGTCGATCCTCTCGGGCGTACTCGATGTCCGGATACGCCCACACCCTGATGTCGGCGTTGCCCGGCCAACCTCCCAGACGCAGACGATAG
>JAKUTA010000172.1 GCA_022447885.1 Candidatus Poseidoniales archaeon
GTATGGGCGGACTGCTGGGTGGCCGGAACCGAATCTGGGGGAGACTGCGGCGCGGGCGTCGTCGTTGAAGGGGGAATTCCAGGACCCGGCCTGCTCATCGTCGCCGGCGGCTTGGCGCTCGCAGCGGTCATCGCTCGACGTGACTGAGACGCATATCGACGCGCCCCTGCGCGTGGGAAATGAACATGGGGTCCCGCTGCGGACGGTGAGCCCGCCCCGAGGTGCGACGACATGTCCGGAACGGTGACCCAGAAGCAGATAGCAGAGCTGCGCAGCCAGTTCAGCGGCGATGCGACGGCGAAGATCCTGCAGAACGCAGTGACGACCACGACCATCCAGAAGGTGGCGCTCAACCGTGATGTCGTCGCCAGCACCGACTTCTCATTCTCGACCAAACTGGACGATTGGAAGGCGACCTCGCAGAAGGCGTCGGGCCGCTGCTGGCTGTTCGCCTTCCTCAACCTGTTCCGCAAGGGCGCCATCGAGAAGATGAACGTGAAGGACTTCGAGTTCAGCCAGGCGCACCTGCACTTCTGGGACAAGTTCGAGCGCGCCAACGCCAACCTCGAGGCGGTCATCGCCACGGCCGAGCGAGACATCGACGACCGCGCCCTCGGAGTGCTGCTCGCTCACCCGTCTGAGGACGGCGGCCAGTGGAACATGGCGGTGAACATCGTGCTCAAGCACGGGGTGGTCCCGCAGTCGGTCTACCCCGAGTCGCAGTCCTCATCATCGACCTACCGGATGAATGCGAACCTGCGTCACCTCGTGCGCGCCATCGCCGCGGAGATCAGGGGAATCATGGAGGCCGGAGGAGGCGAGGGCCAAGCGCGTGAGCACAAGCAGAAGCGCATGGCCGATGTCTGGAAGCTGTTGAACATCCATCTGGGCACACCCCCGAGGCACTTCGACTGGCAATGGCGGGACAAGGATGACGAGTTCCATCGCCGCGGCCGGATGACGCCGAAGGAGTTCATGGCGGAGTTCGTGACGCTTCCATTCCAGGAATACGTCTGTCTGGTGCACGACCCGCGCAACCCCACGCTGCAGACCTACACCGTCGACCTGCTGCAGAACGTCCACGGGGGCTTGCCGGTCATCTACCTCAATGTCGACATCGACTCCATGAAGGACATCACCCGCCGCATTCTCGAGGATGAGGAGCCCGTCTGGTTCGGCTGTGACACCGGCAAGCAGATGCACCGCAGACTCGGCCTGTGGGATGCTGAGCTCTACGAGTTCGAGCAGCTCTACGGATTCGAACTCGGCCTCGACAAGGAAGCGCGTCTGCGCTACCATCAGACGGCGATGACGCACGCCATGCTGTTCACCGGGGTCGATGTGACGGACAAGGGAATCCGGCGCTGGCGGGTGGAGAACTCGTGGGGCGAGAAGGAGAGCGGGAAATCTGGGTTCTACACCATGAACGACTCGTGGTTCGACGAGTACATGTTCGAGATCGCCTCGCCGAGGTCGTATCTCTCCGACGAGATGGTGGCCGCGCTCGACACCGAGCCGGTCGTGCTGCCCGCCTGGGACCCGATGGGCTCGCTGGCGCGGTGAAACTGTTGATGCGAGGGAGCGGCTTCGCCCGTTCATGGGTGACGTGGTCGACGACGAGCCGGGGTTCGTCTCCTTGGTCTGCCACTAGCTGTCCGTAGCGGATATGCTGGAGCGGTCGCAGTCCTTCCATGCGCGGATGGAGCAACGGCGCACGACTCGTCACTTCTCTGGGCGAGAGGTACCGCGGGAACTGATCGAACTGGCGGTCCAGACGGCGGGAACGGCACCCTCGGGGGCGCACATGCAGCCATTGACGTATGTGGCGGTGGCCGACTCGGACCTCAAGGCGCGCATGCGCGAGGCGGCGGAGGTGGAGTAGAAGCGATTCTACGAGGAGCGGATGCCCGCAGCGTGGGAGGAGGTTCTCACTCCTCTCGGAACTGATTACGTCAAGGAGCACATCACCGACGCACCATGGGTCGTCGTCCTGTTCAGGCACTCCAAGCGACTGCGCTCCAACGGAGAGTGGGGGCCGACCTACTACTCACAGGAGTCATGCGGCATCTCGGCAGGGCTGTTCATCGCCGCCGTGCACGACATGGGCCTGGTGACCCTCACCCACACACCCTCCCCGATGAAGTTCCTCTCCGAGGTGCTCGACCGACCGGAGCATGAGACGGCGATGCTGCTGATGCCGGTCGGCTATCCTGCCGACGATGCCATGGTGCCGGACATCCAGCGCAAGGCGCTCGAGGACATCCTGGTGTTCAAGGATTGAGGGACCAGTGCTCGCACAGCCGTTCGACGAGGCGACGGGCGCCGATGCCCCACTGGACGATGGAGACGCTGGCGCGGCTGCGGTCGTCAGCCAACTCTCCTGAGGCGAGGCCGGGCTGGTTCAGGTCCGAGGGCACGAGCGGCAGCGGTTCTCCTGCGGACTCGATGGTCAGCGTGAGGGCGTCGTCGACGCAGGTGGCGGTCAGACGGTCGCCCAGTTCCATTCCAGCATCTTCGATCTTGATGCGCTCATCGCCGAGTTGTGACCTGAGCAGGCGGGCGAGGGCTTCCAGCATCTCTGCGGAGGTGCTCGCCTCGTCATCTTCGGCGTGACCGTCCTCGGGTCCGTAGGCGTCGAGGAAGGGCAGGTCGGTGTCATGCTGCTCCAGCAGCTCCCCGAGTCCGCGACCCAACCCCTTCTTCTTCGGGCCAGCGGCCTTCTCGTCGTCACCGCTCACTCGTCCGCCCCCATCACCCGACCACCTCGCTGGCGAGCCCCCAACGCTCGGCCAGCGCCTTGGCCAGTGCCAGATAGTCCCGACCCCCGGCGCTGTCGGGAGCGTGCACGTGGATGGGGACGCCGTGGCTGGGCGCCTCGGCGATGCGGATGTTGCGCCGCACTGGTGGGTCGACCACGAGGTCCGGGAAGGTCTCGCGGATCTGCGAGGCGACCTGCGCGTTGAGCAGCGTGGGCGCGTGCATCGTCAGCACCACGGCATCCACTCCGAGCCGCGGATTGAGGCGGCGGCGCACCTCCCTGATGGTGGATGCGAGCAGCGCCAGCCCTTCGAGCGCGAAGTACTCGGTCTGCACCGGAATCAGCACCGCGTCAGCCGCCACGAGCGCGTTGATGGTCACCTGACCGAGGCTCGGAGGCGTGTCGATGAGCACGATGTCGTAATGTGGCAACAGCGGCTCCAATCCTTCAGCCAGTTTCCGCTCGCGACCCAACTGTGAGATCAACTCCTCCTCGACCCCGACCAGCGAGCGGTCGCCCACGACCAGATGCAGGTTCTCCACCGCGGTCGCATGCCGGGCGTTGATCGCCTTCTCCGGCTCGAGCAGCAGGGTGCGGGTTCCCGCCCGCACCCGGCTCTTGTCGATGCCCATGCCGGTGGCGCAGTTTCCCTGTGCGTCACAGTCGACCACCAGCACTCGGTTGCCGAAGGTCGCCAGTCGAGCGGCGACGTTGATGACCGTGGTCGTCTTCGCCACTCCTCCCTTCTGGTTGATGACCGTGACCACGCGTGCGCGGCCGTCTGGAGGCGGAGAGGCTGTCGGCAGGTCGAGCGCCGGGCGGGGCTCTGCCTGGCCGATGTCTGCTTTCTTTGACGGAGAGGTGAGTTCCTCCTCGGTGAACTCGACATCGAGAACCTGAGGCGCAAGCTTCGCTTCCGGCTGAGATTCGTCCTGCTGCGGCTCATCGCTGGAATCGCCGCTCATGGGTGCACCCCGCGCCCTCCGGCTTGCAACCACC
>JAKUTA010000173.1 GCA_022447885.1 Candidatus Poseidoniales archaeon
TGCCCTCCTTGCTCGATTCGTCACGGATGTCGCGGATGCCCTTCACCGTGTCCTTGCTCACCAGTTCCGCGATATGTTCGAGCATCGCTGACTTGCGCACCTGATAGGGAATCGCGTGTACGATGATCCGCTTCCCTTGGCTGTCCTCTTCGACTGTGCAGTCGCTGCGCACGTGGAAGCGACCGTGCCCGGTCTCATACATGTCCTGGATGCCGTCCAACCCGTGGATGGTCGCCCCGGTGGGGAAGTCAGGCCCCTTGAGGTGCTCCATGTAAGCGGAGAGTTCAACCTTCGGCGGATTGTCAGGTTTCTTCGATTTCATTGACTGCTTCTTGATGGCATCGATATGCGTGCGGATGGCACCCGTGAGTTCCAACAGATTGTGTGGAGGGATGCGCGTCGCCATGCCCACCGCGATGCCGTCCGAGCCGTTCAGCAGCAGGTTGGGCAGGCAGGATGGCAGCACCTCCGGCTCCTGTTCCGAGTCGTCGAAGTTCGGCTGGAAGTCGACGGTGTCCTTGTCGATGTCCGCCATCATGTGCTGGGTGATGCGGTCGAGCCTGCTCTCGGTGTAGCGCATCGCTGCTGGCGGGTCGCCATCGATCGAACCGAAGTTCCCCTGTCCGTCGATCAGCGGGTAGCGCAGGCTGAAATCCTGCGCCATCCGAACCATCGTGTCATAGATCGATTGATCACCGTGCGGGTGGTACTTCCCCATCACCTCGCCGACGGAACGGGCGGATTTGCTGTACGACTTGTCGTGTGTGTGGCCTCCCTCATACATGCCGAACAGGACGCGCCGATGAACTGGCTTCAGTCCGTCACGGACATCCGGGAGTGCTCTGCCGATGATCACCGACATTGCGTAGTTGATGTAACTCTCCTTCATCTCCTGGTCGATCGGACGCGGGATGAACACCTCTTCGCGGTCCTCGACATCTGCATCATCACTCATCGCTCACTCCTCCTCAGATATCCAGGTTGGTGACCTCGGCCGCATTCTTATCGATGAACTGACGCCGCTCAGCGACATCTTCTCCCATCAGCGTAGTGAACAGTTCGTTGGCGGCGGTCGCATCATCCACGGTCACCCGCAACATGGTGCGTGTCGCAGGGTCCATCGTTGTCTCCCAGAGTTGCTCTGGGTTCATCTCGCCCAGACCCTTGTAGCGTGAGATGTTCACCTTGGCGTTCGGGTTGTCGCCGCGCAATTCCTTGATCTTCTCGTCCCGCTCCCCATCGCTGTAGGCATAGGCGGACTGCTTGCCTCGTGAAACCTGATAGAGTGGCGGTTGAGCGATGTAGATATACCCCCCGATGACGGCGGGGCGCATGTGCCGCCACAGGAACGTGAGGATCAATGTGCGGATATGAGCGCCATCGACATCGGCATCCGTCATAATGATGATTTTGTGGTATCGTAGTTTGTCGGTGTCGAACGAAGCATCGTCCACCTCCTCATCATCGTCGTCGTCATCGCTGGTGATACTCGCCCCAGTCCAATGGTCGACTCCAGCGCCGAACGCCTTGATCATCGTCATGATCTCATTGTTCTGGAACACCTTCGCTTCGTTGCGCTGCTGCCGTTCTACATTGAGGATCTTGCCGCGCAGCGGTAGGATGGCCTGCGTCTTGCGATCCCGTCCGGTCTTCGCAGAGCCGCCGGCGGAATCGCCCTCCACCACGAAGATCTCGCATTTCGCTGGGTCCCGCTCCTGGCAGTCAGCCAGTTTTCCGGGAAGGCCACCACCCTCGAGCACACCCTTGCGGCGGGTGAGTTCCCGCGCTTTGCGTGCGGCTTCACGCGCCGTGCTGGCGAGCGACGCCTTGCTGATGATCGCCCGCGCCACCGTCGGGTTCTCCTCGAGATATTCTCCAAGTTTCTCGTTGATGATGCTCTCGACGATGCCCTGCACCTCGCTGGTGACCAGCTTGTCCTTCGCCTGCGATGAGAACGAGGGATCGGGGTGCTTGACGCTGATGACAGCCGCCAGCCCTTCGCGCACATCGTCGCCGGAGAGCTTGCCCACCTTCTTGAGCAGGTTACGGGACTGGCCGTAGGAGTTGATCGTGCGCGTCAGTGAGCCGCGCATGCCGGAGAGGTGTGTGCCACCGTCGCGGTTGCGGATGATGTTCGTGTAGCAGAAGATGCGTTCGGTGAAGGCGTCGGTCCACAGCAGGGCCACGTCGACTTCCACCACCTTCTCATCACTGTCCTCCTTCTCGCCGCTGAAGTGGATCACCTCAGGGTGGATGAGGGTGTTCCGCTCAGCCACCTGTCCAACGAATTCGGAGATTCCCCCATCGTACTGGTGAACTACCATATCGCGGGAGTCGTCGCGCTCGTCGGTGAGCGTGATCATCAGGCCACCGTTGAGGAAGGCGGTCTCCTTCAGCCGCTGGTCGAGTTGCTCGAAATCGAAATCGAGGACATTGGAGAAGAACTGCACATCGGGCTTGAAGGTGATCGAGGTACCGCTCCCCTCCTCCTTGCCCACTACTGCGATATCGGCATCGGGGACCCCTTCCTTGAATGTCTGGGACCAGAGTTCGCCATCCTTGCGAATCTCCATGCGCAGCCATTCCGACACCGCGTTCACCGCTGACACGCCTACTCCGTGCAGTCCGCCGGACACCTTGTACAGGCTGTTGTCGAACTTCCCGCCGGCATGCAGTTTCGTCATGATGAGCGTCGCCGCGCTGATCCCGTAGTCCGGGTGTATGCCGACCGGGATTCCGCGGCCGTGGTCAATCACGGTCACTGAACCGTTCTTGTGGATGATGACGTCGATGGCGTCGTTGAAGCCGGCGAGGTGCTCGTCGACGGCGTTGTCGACGACCTCCCAGACGCAGCGGTGCAGCGCTTCGCCGTTGTCCGTCTCTCCCAGGAACATGCCCGGGACCTGACGCACAGGCTCGAGACCCTCGAGCACCTTGATGCTCTCCGCCTCGTAATCAGAAGTCATACACTCATCTCGGGCTCGTCACTCTATTTGAATCAGAGGGTATCTATGATACCCTCTGCGGACATCACTATATTGAGCGCCCGAGGCTTATGAATTATTGTGTGGGGGCGTCCGCGAAAAGTGAATTTCTCGCGCGACTGCGCATGCGCGAGGCCCCTGGAGCAGCACATCGGGACTTGTGCGAGGATACAATGAGAGGGAGTCAGCAGACCCAGATGGAGTGCTTTGAGACTTCCAGTGTGGGACAGCAACGTTGAACAGGACCGGCCGGTAGGCCGCAGTCATGCCTCTGCCACTCAACTGCGTGACCATCAATGGTCATTCGCTGGCGGACATGGTGGCGCAGGCGGAGAAGGCGACTGGAGAAGGTGCGGACATCATCGAGGTGCGCTTCGATGAGTTGTATGTCGAACGAGTCGAGGTGAAAGCGGAGAACACAGATGGCGAAGTGGAGACCAGCCATGAACTGGTGCCCCGCGGCATCGACGTGATCGATGTACCCGAGGCCATCGAGCGGTTGAAGGCGGGTATCGAGAATCCCGTGCTGTTCACTTGAAGTCCTCGGCGTCAGGGGGGCAATTTCCCTGGCACGGAGGAGGAGCGCATTGAGGTGATCCGCCAGGCGGTCGCCAGCGGTGTCTCATGGGTGGACCTCGAACTCGACATCGAAGAGCAGGAGCGGGCAGCACTGTTCGAGCAAGCGGCCGAGGCGGGCACGAAGGTGGTTGCGTCCCACCATGACATGGAG
>JAKUTA010000174.1 GCA_022447885.1 Candidatus Poseidoniales archaeon
CACATCGAGATCGACGACTTCCTCGACCTCTACTTCGACGCCATCATCGATTCCGCCGGGATTCCTGAGCGCCGTGTCCGCCTGGTGATCGATTCGGGCAACGCCGTTCCCGGCCCGTAAATCGAGGCACTCGTACGCCTGCTCGGCGCCGACGCAACCTGCATACTGTGTGAATGTGACAACTCGTATCCGGTTCATCCACCCGACCCTACCCGCCCAGCGAACATGGAGCTGCTCGGCGAGGTGGTGGTCGAGACGGGCGCGGAGTTCGGCATCGGCATCGATGGTGACGGGGATCGCATCGGGATGGTGGATGAGCAGGGTCGGTTCGTGGACCCCGACCGCATCCTGGCGCTGTTCGCCGATGATGTGCTGAGTCGTGTGCCGGATGACGCGTCAGACGAGGCGCGCACGATCATCTACGATGTCAAGTGCAGTCTGGCTCTGGAACAGGTGATCGAGAACGGCGGAGGCATCCCACACATGATGCGCACCGGACACTCGTTCCAGAAACTGGCCCTCAAGCGCTCTCCCGAGGTCCAACTGGCAGGCGAGATGAGCGGCCACTTCTTCTTCAACGACCGCTGGTCCGGCCATGACGATTCGCTCTACTGCGTGGCGCGGATGCTGGAACTGGTCGGGCGCGACCCGGCACCCGATGACGGGGGACCATCGTTCAGCGATCGGATGGCGGCTTTCCCGACCTACCCGAGCACCGGCGAGGGCAAGGTGCCGCTCACGGGAGAGCGAGAGGAGACGATGACGTTCGTCGCCGACGCGTTCAGCGACCTGCCATGCATCACCGTCGACGGTATACGCGCCCGCTTCGCGGGCGACGACTGGGAGGGATGGTTCCTCTGCCGCCCATCGAACACCGAGCCGATCCTCGTGATGCGCGCTGAAGCCACCAGTGAAGCAGGGCTGCAGACGATCAAGGACGAAGTCGAGCGCCGTCTGGGCGAACGCATCGAACTGGACAGATTCCACAATGGTTGAGATCACCAGTCAGCGGACCAGTCATCTTCTTCATCGGATTCTTCGACTGGCTCTTCGGCTTCAGTCGCGGACTCGGAGACTTCAGGGTCATCCTGTGGCTCATCTTCAGACTCGGAATCCTGAGCCACCTCGCTCTGATTCTCGAGTTCCTCAGATGCTGCTTCATCTTCGGCCTCCTCGATCGAGTCGTCGAGGTTGACGGCGAGCGAATCGAGCAGGTTCAGCGCATCCGAACTGCTCATGTCATCGGCGGCCTCGCTGTAGGGGCTCGGCGTGTGGATGTCCATCGGCTCGGACGGTAGTTCCGGGGGAGCGGGCACCTGAGCCGTGCCAGCCACGCTGGACAGTTGCTGTGGTGCACCTCCAGGGGCGGGCGGGGGGGTGCTGCCATGCTCCTGCCATGAGCGAGCGATCTCCGCCGCCCGGTCCGCTCCCTCCTGCTCGTTCTCGAGTTCGTACTCATCTTCGTAGTAGTCATCGTCGTAGTATTCTCCGCGTCGACTGAGCCGGAGCACGAGGAATCCGAACAACGCTGCGAAGCAGATGGCCACCAGCGCACCGAGACCTAGTCCGAAGGCCATGCCGCCTCCGGCGCCTAGACCACCGGCCTTGCCCTCGGATATCACGTGACTCTGGTTCCAACGCTTTGGATCCGCGGGGAACAGGTCGGCGCCCTCTGAGACGTTCCAAGGGAACGGAGCGAGCGAATTCATCGGGTCTGACCAACCGTCCCCATCGGTGTCCGGGCAGCCGATGCGGTCGTGCAGCGAGTCTCCGCGGATCGAGCGACAGGCATCTGGATCAGTGCCCATCGGCTCATCGCCGAATCCATCACCATCCTGGTCAGACCACTGCGAGGCGTCGTCTGGGAAAGCATCCCCAGAGTCCGACCAGCCATCGCCGTCGGAATCGGGACATCCGAACAGGTCCCAGTAGGAATCTCCCGGCTCTTCAGGGCAGTCATCCCATGGGGAGATGGAGCCGGGCGCGGCCTCATCCTCGAAGCCATCCGAATCATAGTCGAGCGGGTAGCGGTCGGCGTTCTGCGCACCGGGGATGAACTCGCCCGGCCAGTGTCCCTTGCGCGAGGAGTTCCAGTGCGGGTTGGCCCAGTTGTCACCGGCACCGTCGGAGTCTGAATCAGCCCACTGCGACCAGTCTCCGGGGAATGCATCTCCGGCGTCGGAACTGCCGTCGCCATCACTGTCAGGACAGCCGTTGCGGTCGCGCGTGGACGTTCCATGCTCATCCGGGCAGGCGTCACCGAGGTTGCCCTCGGGGTTGTCACCATAGCCATCGGCATCGACATCCTGCCACTGGGTCTCGTCATCTGGGAACACATCCGGGTTGTTGCCGTCGGGGTTGTCACCCCAGCCATCACCGTCACGGTCGGACCACTGCGTCTCATCGAACGGCAGGTCGTCCGCCTGGGTGGCACCGTCGGAGTTGTTGTCACCCCAGCCGTCACCATCGGTGTCCTTCCACTGCGTCGGGTTGTTCGGGAATCCGTCGGTCACGTCGGAGATCTTGTCTCCATCCGAGTCCGGGCATCCCGGCTTGTCAACCGTCCACACACCGGGCAGCGTCGGGCACCAATCCATGTCGATGGCACCCTGCATGAACTGCCCGAGTCCAAGACTCTCGAACTGCGGCGTGTCGTCGATGTCGTCCCAGTTGTCGCCGAAGTGATCGCCATCGCTGTCGTTCCACTGCGTCGGCTCGGTGGGGAAGGCGTCGCGCGAATCCGACCACCCGTCACCGTCTGTGTCGGGGCAGCCGAACTTGTCCACGAAGGAGGTGCCAGCGACGGTCGGGCAATCATCAGCGAGCACGCCGGTCGGGTTGTCACCATAGGTGTCACCGTCAGCATCACGCCACTGTGTCGGCTCCAACGGGTGGGAGTCGTCCACATCGGCATAGCCGTCACCATCGGTGTCCACACAGCCCACGTAGGGCGGCACGGTGGCGTTGCCCGGCGTCAGCGGGCAATCGTCGTCCTCGTCGGCGACGCGGTCATCATCGGCGTCCTGGATGAGGCCTTTCCAGACGTAGATGTCGAAATCACCGGCGCTGGTCAGGTTGTCAGAGCCGAACTCAGCAGGGTTGTTGCTCGCTCCCTTGAAGCGACCGGCGGTGTAGACGACATCCTGCGCGTCGACACCGATCGACCAGCCGCGGTCTCCACCTGAAGGGCCGCCTGCGAGGTAGATGTCGTCCCATTCGCCGGCGCCCGTCGTCATCGAAGCGACGAACGCATCGGACGAACCGCTCGTGTTCTCGGTGATCATCGACTGGCCGTGCTCGAAGGTGACCTGCCCGGCGACCTGTCCGGTGATGTAGACGAGCGTTTCGTTCTGGTTGAGGGCGAGCGAGAAGCCGAAATCCTCAGCAGCGCCGCCAGCCTTGCGCGCCCACTGCCAAGTGCTCGAGGAGTCAATCTTGCCAGCCCTTACATCCACGGATCCAGAATCGGAGGTCAGCCGTTCGTTGCCGAAGTCGGCCAGCACGCCCTCGAAGTCGCCTATCAGGTAGATGTCGTCGCTGCTGTCAGCGACGATTCCCCGCAGCGTGTCCTTTCCGGGCCCGCCGCCGTTGGCGACCCACTCCACGTTGCCGCTGTCGTCGACCTGCATCACCCAGACATCGACCGAACCGCTCCTGGATGTGAGCGTCACTCCGCCAGGGAACTCCACTGTGCTGGCGAAGGTA
>JAKUTA010000175.1 GCA_022447885.1 Candidatus Poseidoniales archaeon
GGCACCAGCCGGACCGGATGGTCTGCCTCGGCTGCCCCTCCTCCTTCACCTGTGGCCTGCTGCTGAGGTGAACACCCCCTCCTGGTGATTCGGTGACCAGTTCGCGTTGGATGAACCACCCTGAGTCGTTGCCGAGATTCAAGACTGATGTGGGTGAACTCGGGTCATCCGGCCACGAGACTTCGGCCCCCGGCATCTGTGCGGGCTCGTGTGCGCTCGCATCGAACGGGGGGAACCGCAGTTGCAGGCGCACCCAGCGTGAGGATGAGGCCATTCAATCACCCACGCAGCAGCGCCCAGGTGGCCCGCGCCGCCATGTTGCGGAATTCGGGGACATCCCTGAGCAGGCGCAGACCGAGAGGTACCGGCCTCTCGATGTCCCCGAAGCTGTTGATGAGACTGAGCGTCTCCGGCTTGGAGAAGGCGGTGAAGGTCCGTTCCAACTCGTCGTCGTCGGACGACGTCAGGAACAGGTCGCGTAGGATGCGCGCCCGTTCCTGTTCCTTGCGCATCTTCTTGAGCGGCTTGGCGATGCGCTGCATCGCCGCCTCGCCTAGTTGGTCCTTCTCGACCGCGGCGGCGAGTGCGGCTGCCAGCAGATCGACCTGGTCGAAAGCGGGACCGATGCCGCCTCCAGTCGTCGGTTTGCACAGACCTGCCGCATCACCGAACAAGGCGAGTCGGGCACGCAGCGGCTTGGCGACCATGCCACACGGAAGCGGGCCGCAGTAGCGGGCCACCTCACGCGAACCCTCGAAGCGATGCGCCCACAGCGGATGGGTGCGGAGTCTGTGGACGAGCTCCTCGCAACTGCGACCGTCGAGGTCCTCAGGACGTGACCAGACGCCGACTCTCCAGCTGCGACCGGCAGGGATGACCCAGGCGAACAGACCCGGGGCAACCTCGCTGCCGGTGAACATCTCCAGCCGGTCGTCGTAACCGTCGTAGCCTGTGAGTTCGACCTGGAATCCGATCATCGTCTCCTTCGGTCGGCCCATGCGGAAGGTCCTGCGCACCCACGAATGGGCACCGTCCGCCCCACACAGCAGTCTGCAGCGAATCGAATGAATCTCTCCCGCGCGGGAGACCTTGAGTTCGACCCCATTCTCCGTGACGGACGCCTCCACAGGCCTTGCACGCAGCCACACCTTGGCACCGGAGTCGAGCGCCTGACGGACGCACGCCTCGTCGAACAACTTGCGGCAGACGACGTGAGTGCGGATGCGGTCGGGCGAGCCGACCTCCACACACCTGCCATTGGGGCTGTGGATGCGCGCACCCCATACAGATGACAGGATGGTGCTCTCAAGTCCCACCCGTTCCATCGCAGCGGGCGTCACCAGCCCTGCACACTGGAACGGTCGCCCTAGTTCGCGGTGCTCCTCGAGCAGCAGCACGCTCATCCCCAGGCGAGATAACTCTCGACCAAGGTAGCCGCCGACGGGTCCTGCCCCGACGATGACGACATCCCACTCAGAGTGTGCAGCCTCGCTCATCGGTCACTCCTGTGAGTGGAAGCGATATCACAGTTTTCCGCACGTATTCGCGCAGCAGCGGAAGAAAGAGGGTGGGCAGGGACTACCGTTTGCGGCGACGACGCCCCTTGCGTCCCCCTGGATTGTTCCGCTTCAGCAGGATGGTGATCAACCCGCTGGCGGTTCCACCGCGGCCGCCTGTGAGTTCATCGTAGGCGTTCAGTTCCACGAGCGCGCACGCTTCCTGTTCACTCAATTCCGCCTTTCCCACTTCCCTCTCGATCAGTTTGAGTTGTTTCTCACTCGTAGGGCGCGGGAGTTCATCCTGAATCTCGCGCAGTTGGGTGATCAATTCGCTGGCAGTCTCCATGGTCAGCGCGTCGATGTCCTCGAGTTTCACCTTGGTGAGTGCTTCCTTGAGGTCGACCTCGAGCTCCTCGCACAGGCCGAGCACGTATTTCGTCTGCTTCTCTGTCGCTGGAGGTGAGCCCTTCTCCAGTTCCTGGCCGATGAGGCTGCTGATCTCAGCGCCGCTCAACTCCTCGATTTCCCTTCCACCGAGCAGTTCGCTCACCTCAGCCTCGGTGCGTCTGCTGACCACCTGAAGGAATTTTCGTACTTGGTTGGGTGTGGGCCTGCTCCGTTTCTGCTCCAAAGCCAATCCATGCAATTGCTTGAAGTGGGCGACGAAACCGTGCCACACAGAAGGTCCTGTGCGCTCACCCGCCTCTACGAGGTCGAGGCGTTCCTCCATGTCCGAAGTGAACGCTGCGGAGAACAGGAATGCCACTTTCGCGCCATTTCCTTCGGCTGTTTCAGTGTACATCGTAGCCACTTCGGTCCACAGCAGTCTGCCGGAGTCTGTGGGAATGAGAGAACCATCAGTCATTTTGACGTACTCCCGGTCGATCAGTTTGGAGATGGTGGTGGCGTAGGTCGACGGTCTTCCGATTCCCCGTTCCTTCATCTCCGCCACGAGCGTATGCTGGCGGAATCGCCTGGGTGGCTTCGTCTCATCCTCGATGAGTTCGGGATTATCATCGATGTCATCGAAATCAAGCTGCGCCCCAACGCTGGTGTCGAATGTTGGCGGCTCGGTGCGCGGCTGCTTGCGGGTGATGTCGGCGTACGCAGCCTCCCATCCGGTGTGTACACGCCATGCGATGCTGCCCGCCAGCGGGCGGTCGAAGCCGTCGACCGTACATTTCAGCGAGATCCTCTCGTAGCGCGAGTCGGTCATCTGGCTGGCAGCGAAGCGGGCCCAGATGAACTTGTAGAGGCGTGACTGCCGACTGGAGAGCTCCTCAGGCTCCACGACATCGGTCCGAGTCGGACGGATCGCCTCGTGCGCGTCCTGAACGTTCCCCTTCGCTTTGGGTCCCATCACCCCGGCTCCGACATGGTCGGCGCCCCAGGTGCTCTCGATGTACTCCTTCATGCTCGTACGAGCTGCTCCGCTGGTGCGGGTGGAATCAGTGCGCATGTAGGTGATGTGTCCTGCGTTGTAGAGTTCCCCGGCGACGATCATCGTCGCTGCTGGGGTCCAGTTCAAACTGCTTCCCGCAGTCTGCAGCAGCGCGTCCGTCGTGAACGGCGGCCTCGGGCGCTTCTTCTCCTGCTTCTGTTCGGAAGTGCTCACTGTGAGTACCCTCGCATTTACGAGGGAGTCATTGGCGAGGCGAGCCAGGTCTCCGTCGAAGGTTCGCCTGGAGTTGAACTTCCCCTTGTCGTCACGCCACGCATCGTCGTCAGCCGACTCGTGAAAACGTGCACCGAACTCGATTCCCTCGGCAATGGCGTTGACCGCGAAATATGGCGTGGGGACGAACGCTTCACGCTCGATCTCCTTGTCGACCACGAATCCGAGTGTTGGCGTCTGTACGCGCCCCATCGATTTCAACCCCCATGAACGGGAGAACTTCGAGGTGCGGAACCCGACCAGCCTGTCCATGAATCGGCGTACCTTTGCAGCCTCGACCAATTGCATATCGACCTCGGTCGGGTCTGCCAATGCCGCCTCGACGGCCGTCTTGGTGATCTCGTGGAACACGATTCGATGCACTTTCGCAATGCTTCCGAGCAGTTCTGCCAACCTCCAGGCAATGAACTCACCTTCCCGGTCAGGCTCAGTAGCGACATGTAAACCTGAAACCTCGGCGTACGTGGCTCGGCGACCCATCTCGCTGACGACCTACTGGGAGAGTGCGG
>JAKUTA010000176.1 GCA_022447885.1 Candidatus Poseidoniales archaeon
CGCAATTGGATTCCTGGATATTCGCATCGCAGTCGTAGATCTCACCCGGTTTGAGTTCTAGATTCGTATTCGTTTCGGCATCGAAA
This sequence comes from Candidatus Poseidoniales archaeon, assembly GCA_022447885.1. Taxonomy (GTDB): domain Archaea; phylum Thermoplasmatota; class Poseidoniia; order Poseidoniales; family Thalassarchaeaceae; genus JAKUTA01. Next base: position 87 of record JAKUTA010000176.1, read on the forward strand.
CCGAGGATGTGGGCTTCGTTGCCATCGTAGGCGACAGGACCGCCTGTTCCATCGACGAGCAAACCGAGTGCATTGACAATCCATAGTCCGATGAACAGCACGCCGATGGTGTAGAAGATTGGGAAGACATTCTCGTAGTGTATCATCAAGAACCGTTGCCAATCGGCGGGCCCTTCGCGCTTGGGCTTTTCAATCTCCTCGATGACCTTCTCTGGGTCTTCAAGTGCGGAGGTTATCTCGATGATGTCGAGGTATCCGTCATCATCGGTGTCCATCGCAGAAATGATTGAATCCAAGTCTTCGTCACTGAAATCATCATCCATCAACTCTCGGACAGCATCTTTGAATTCATCAGAATCGACATTGTCACTCTCATTTCTGTCTAGTTTCTCAAAGAGACCTCTAGCGGACTCGGATGAAGCCTCAACTGCCTCAATTAGTCGAGTGAAAGCGTCGACTGCAGAGTCGGTGTCGTCTTCTTCGTCGGCGTCGTCATCGTCATCACCAGCTTCATCGTCGCCGTCGTCAGATTCCTCTTCCTCAGCCTCGTCGTCGGCTTCCTCTTCATCGGCTTCTTCCGCGTCGTCGCCCTCCTCAGGCTCCGCTTGCGCGGGTGTTTCGTATGCCGCTGCCGCCTTCTCCAATTCCGATTTCTTCAGGTATTGATTGCCATCCTCGTCGAACGCCATTGCGTGTTCCAGAAATGCTTCACGATCGCTGATGTCGTGCTTCTCCAGAACCTTGGAGAGCACATCTTCGCTGAAGGTGTAATCGTCTACGGTCGGCGCAGCTTCCTCTTCTGGCGCTTCCTCCGCCTCTTCGATCTCCGCCTCGGGTTCCGCTTCTGCTGGCTCATCGTCATCGGGGCTGACCCCCATGGGGATCATCAGGGCGGCAGCGAGTTCCCCGAACGAGATGGTGCCGTCGCGATCGAGGTCGATCTGCATCAAGAAGCGGTCGAGTTCGTCTGCGCCCAGGAATGACAGGTTACGGCTGCTCAGCGCCTGCTTCACCTCATCGCCTGTCAGCACGCCGTCTCCATCGGCATCGACCTCATTGAACAGGATGGTGACGGTGATGCTCTTCTGGTCGAGCCACTGGCGCAGTGCGGAGACCAGATCATCGAGGATGAAATTCACACCGCATTCGGGACAGGAAGAAGAATCGAGGGGGACCAACTTGCCGCACGACCCGCATTCGCCCAGTTCCTCGGAGGTGACCCCTGAGAAACTGGTGCTGCACTCTGGGCAAGAACTGGAATCGATTGGAATCTGGGCACGACATGAGCCGCATTCTGCCAATTCGACGTCGGTGGATTGTCCGTCGGCCATTCCATCATCATCCACTTCGTCCGAATCCGCCACGTCAGCACCCGGCCTTTGCAACTAACAGACGAATATAATGGTTGACGAACATGTGCACCAGCATAACTAGAACCGATTGTAGGAATCTCCTGACGCCGGAGGCGTCAATAACGGCGCTCAGTGACAGCGGTGTGGTCACTATGCAAGTGTTGTCCGTACCAGCCCCGAGCAGGATACACAGCATCCAGACGGAGGACCCACGGCGGAGTTACTTCTGGCTGCAGCAGATGATGCGTGCAAGTGGAACCAACGTGATCGTGCTCACCCGGCTCTCCCCTCAACGGCTGGAGCAGTTGATACGTCTGGAGGACATCGAGCATCGCTGGCTGAGCGAGAAGGATGATCCCACCTCCCTCGAGCCGACGCTTGAGCGGCTGCACCAGTTCATCGTGGATAGTTTCGCTTCCGGTGGTGGCCATATCTGGCTCGATGCAGTAGAGTACCTCATCAGCATGCATGGATTCGATGCGACCCTGAACTTCATCCGCAGCCTCGCCGACGCTGTGGCGGGCAGTGAGTGGGCCGTTCTCCTTCCCTTCTCCCCCTCGGCGTTGGATTCCACCCAGATCGCGCAGATCCGTCGAGAAGCGCCGGTGTTCGAGACCACCACTTCGCCACCAGACACGACGGGAATCAAAGATGATGTCTCTGAGGCTGTCACTGCACCTGACACCGCCGACGCACAGGAGACGGAGATAGATGGGATCATCACACCGGGAGTCGAAGTGGAGCCTGGGTTGGTGCTGCTCAGCCGGATTCCCGAAGTCAGCCTGTCGCGGGCGGTGTTGCAACGACGGATGGAACAGTGGAAGGCGATGGATTTCGATGTCAGTGACCTGTTGGCCGCTCTGGTGATGGAAAGGGAAGAACGCTACGCTCGCTACGTCGAGTACGAGGAGAAAATCCGCCGAGCAGTCGAGTGCGAACGCCGGATTCGCGAGTTGGAGGCTCTCGGATTCATGACCGATGTGACGAAGCTCCGTTTCCGTCTGATGCAACTGACCGGACTCGACGATATCGAGGCGATACTGACGAGACTGCTGGCCGAGGCGCGTTAATCGAGGACCCCGATCGCATCCTCTACAGCTGTCAGCACATCCCCCGACTCGAGCAACTCCACCATCGTATCATTGTCAGGGAAGAGTGGTCGGTCCTCATCGAGATGTTCGATGTGCTCTCGAATCACACCATGTGCGGCGGCCACCCCAGCCCCGGGCTTCCCGCCACGGATATCGAGCGCCTGGGCACCTGCGATCATCTCGATCGCCAGTACTCCGAAGCAGTTCTCCATGATCTGCCGTGTCTTCTGGGTGGTCGTCAATCCCATGCTGACGAAATCCTCCTGATCAGCCGCTGCCGGAATGCTCTGGTTGGCTGCGGGATGGGCCAGTATGCGAGTCTCGGCGACCAGCGCACAGGCCGTGTACTGAGAGACCATCATTCCAGAATGCATGCCCGCATGCTCCGTGAGGAATGGCGGGAGCCCTCCCGACAGAGCCGGATTCGTCAATCTGTTCAGGCGTCGTTCAGAGAGTACTGCACCCATCGAAAGTCCGATGCCGACCATCTCCATCGGTAGCGAAACCGGTGTTCCTTGGAAGTTCGCTCCCGTGATCACCCGCTGCTCATCGACCAGGAACACGGGGTTGTCCCCGACACCGTTCAATTCGATCTCAACCTGCGAGTGGGCGAACTCGATGGCGTCGCGAAGGGCGCCGATGACCTGGGGGGTGGAGCGCAGCGAGTAGGCGTCTTGCACCTTCTTGCCCTCTTGGGCGAGAATTCGCGATCCCTCCGTCAGACGACGGATGTTCGCTGCCACCTTCTGCGAGCCAGTGAATCCACGCAACTCATGCAGACGGGCATCGTAGGGCATCATGTTCACGTTCAGCGCCTCGAGCGTCATGGCGGTGGCGATGTCGTGGAGTCGAAGCCAACGTGCAGCATCGCACAGAGTGAGTGCTGCCATGGCCGTCAGCATGTTGCTGCCGTTGATGATCGCCAGCCCATCGCGTGCCTGTAACTCGATTGGTGACAGCCCCGCAGCCGCGAGAGCATCAGCAGCGGGCAGCCGATTCCCATCATGCCATGCTTCGCCCTCGCCCATCATCGCCAATGCTACCTGGGCCATG
>JAKUTA010000177.1 GCA_022447885.1 Candidatus Poseidoniales archaeon
GCAGAACGCCTCGACGACCGACACCAATGGCGTGTTCAAGATCCCACTGAACATCACCTCGGACCATGAACTGGGCAACTTCACGATGACCTTCGAGTTCCCTGGCACACCACTGCTCAAGGGGAACCGTGTCGTGCAGGATTTCTGTGTGGTGTCGCGCACGCCCATCACCGTCATCTACGCCGAGTGTACGGAGGTGAACGTGTGCGAGAGCGGGGACCAGTGGGCGTTCAGCGCGCAGGTGACAGACGACAATCGGACTCCAGTGATCAAGGACATCGGGTCCGCGCTCGACGGAGCGGGGGAGAACGGCGGCAAGGTGCAGGTCATCTTCGAGGGCATCGACTTCGACAACGTCTTCCATCGTCAGGTGGTAGCTGAACTCAACCCCAACGCCGGCAGCATCTACTACGAGCGGGTGCTCGATCCGCAACTGCTGATCGATGACCCCGCCTCCTTCCTGCCAGACGGATTCGGACCGGTGAACATCATTCTCAGGTTCGAGGAGAACCTGCCTCACGAAGGCTGCCCCGTGCTCGAGGAGTACCAACTGTCCCTGCAGGGTGCGTGGGACCCGTGCATCGCCATACCGGCCAACGACCACTTCCGCCGCGTGCTCAGCCACAATGTGGATGGCTTCAGCCTCATCGGGCGCACGTCCCTGCTCGTCGACGAGCAGATCGTCTACACATCGGAGATCGACCAGAACACCGGCGAGGTCATCGAGAAGCCGATGGTGATCACCGGGCAACTGCGTGACGAGCTTGACCACATCCTCCTCAATCGGCAGATTCGCGTGTTCTACGAGATGCAGGGATCCAGCCAGGGACCTGTGTCGTGCGTTCCGGGCACCACCAACTTCGAGGGGAACTTCTCCATCCTCTGCCCACTTTCAGGTGTGCTCGCTGGTCAGGCGCGCGTCACCGTGGAGTACAACGCGTGGGAGAACAATGATCGCTACCGCTACAAGAACCAAAGTGTCACCCACCTGTTCCCGGTGTTCTCGAACTCGACTCTGGAGATCACCGAGGCCGGCCCGTTCAAGACCGACGTGGACCGCTTCACGTTCGCCAACGGGACCAGCTTCTCGGTGCTCTACCTGAAGGAATCGTTCCACATCGAGGCGATTCTGAAGCAGAGCAACGGTCAGCCGCTGGGTGGCAAGTGCGTCAACATCTACCTCAACCCGCTGGAGAACACCCGACCGATCGCCACCGCATGGACGAGCGACGAGGATGGCTCGATCCATTGGTTCTCAGGTGATCCGGAGCAGAATCCCAGTCGCAAGGGCGTTGAGCCGATCGGCAACGAACTCGAGGGTTTCAGGACCCTGCGAGTCGCATACGAGCCGGCGCGCGAGGTGTCCAAGGGATGCGACCAGGAGACTTCGGCTGTTGTCAACGGTTCGTACATGGATCTGCTCGTGCTGGTGCGCAGCAAGGTCGACCTGTCCATCGACGATGGCTGGGAGAAGCCGCTCGGCTACCAGTCGGGCGAGGAGGTGACCGGAGGAGTCGCGGTCATTCGCAATCGCATCGAGGCTGCAGTCGCGGGGCAGCAGGTGCACTTCCTGCGTCAGTACTGGAACGGCACGGTCTGGGTCAATGAGTCGTTGGACATCGTCACCACCAACGACCGCGGCATCGCCAACTTCAGCTACCAATACACCGGTAAGCAGTGTGGTGACGAGACTTGTGACGGCACCTGGAGGGTGATCGCCCATTTCCCCGAGACATCCCTGTTCGCCGGTGGCGAGGACATCGTGGGATTGGTTGTTCTCGGCCAGCCACCCGGGGACATGAATGCCGCGGCCTGGTGGACGCAACCGAACGTGGTGCTGCCGATCATAATCGCGATGCTGTTCGCGATGATCATCAGCGCGGTGATGTACAAGCGCTACGCCGAGCGGCGGCGCATCGAGATCCTGCGCGGCATCCTGATGGATACGATGATGCAGCTGCAGGCAGCCAACGAGTACATCCAGGTCATCTTCAACTGCTACAAGGATCTGGTGCGCTTCTTCCGTTCCCACGGATTCATGAAGAAGGTGTATGAGACCACCCGCGAGTTCGAGTGGGCGGTCCACGAAGCGCTCACAGGCATCGCCACTACAGACCAGCTTGACTCCTTCCTGACGATCTTCGAGGAGGCGCGCTACTCTGACCACACGATCACGGAGACCCACCGCGACGGTGCCATTCACACGCTACAGGCGATCACGACCAGCATCGACATGGCACTGGGTGACCAGATGTTCACCCGCACCGCGGAACACGATGCGGCCATCCACACCACGCAGGTGAAGGCGGGTCAGTTCGTCAACGCCGAGGGTGAGATGCGCCAGGCGGGTATCGACGAGGATGCCGAGGAACTCAACTTCAGCCTCTGATCGAGAGACTTGGAACCAGCGCCCGGGGACGGGCAGGAACGAGCGGGCCGGTAGGCTCAGTCGTCGAGAAGTTCGCCCTTGGCATCGAGAAGTTCCACGGTGAGTCCGATCTCCTTGGCATCGGCGAGGATCTGCTCATGCATCTCGTCGCTGAACTTGTCGAGTTCCGGGAGTTGCGACACCGAACTCGGGTCGCGCAGGCGGTCGATGATGTGGTTGAGCACGCATGAGACTCCGTAGGCCTGCCCTGTGCGGAAGGCGTGGTCCAGCGAGCCCGCCTCGGCACCCTCGGCGCGCATGCGGGCGAGCACCTGATTGGAATAGGCGGACATCGCCCCGTAGACCGTCTCCATCATGTGTGACGGCTCGGTCCATGAGTCGTTCAAGCGCCCCTGCGCCTCGGAGATCGCCGCCTCTGCCGCGGCCGTGAACAGCCGGTGCGCCTCGACGCTGTCGCGGTCGTCCAGCTGCAACGCCTCATCGATGAGTTCTCGCCAGTCAGCCATGGTCCCGAAGCGGCCAGTCAGCGCGCCGGTATCAAGGATTTCCCGGACCTCCGGTCGTCACCGTCCCGGTGGTCATGGTGGTCGGTTCTCGTGCATGCTCCCCCCGTTCCAAGGTCCGGTCATGCGCTTCGGGCCCTAAAGGGCCCTCAGTGTCCACGGTGGGTTCTTAACAGGGGGGCGGGTCGGCGGGGCGCATACGTCGAGGGACCACCATGGGTAAGCGCAACGTGAAGACGAACGCGGCTCTGGTGACGCTCATCGACGACCTCAAGAGCCAGTCTCGGGAGACCGGCAGCGCCCTCTGGCGGGATGTGGCGCTGAGGCTGGAGAGGAGCAGGAAGAACTGGGCCGAGCCCAACCTGAGTCGCCTCTCGAGACACGCTGGTGATGCGGATGTGGTGCTGGTGCCCGGGAAGTTGCTCGGCAGCGGTGAGGTGGTCGGCAAGCCGACGGTGGCCGCATACAGGGTCAGCGAAGGAGCGCGCAGCAAGATCGAGGCCGCCGGTGGAAAGGTGCTCAGCATCCCTGAGTTGATGCAGGAGAATCCGAACGGGAAGGGGGTGTTCATCCTTGGATGAGGAACCGGACACCCTCACCTGGGTGTACGACGCCACCGACCAGATCCTCGGCCGCTTGTCGAGCCATGTGGCGAAGGTGCTGCTGTCCGCCAAGCGCGAG
>JAKUTA010000178.1 GCA_022447885.1 Candidatus Poseidoniales archaeon
GCCGTGGGCGGCTACGAGCACGTTCTTCCCTGATTCCAGATCGGGGATGATGCGCTCCTCGAGGCAGGGAATCGTGCGCTCGGCGCAGGTCTTGAGGCTCTCGCCTTCAGGGGGTGCGACATCGTAGGAGCGCCGCCAGATGTGCACCTGCTCGGCGCCGTGCTTCGCCCGCGTCTCGTCCTTGTCGAGGCCTTGCAGCGCGCCGTAGTGCCGTTCGTTCAGCCGCCAATCCTCGTGTGTGGGGATGTCACCCGATGCCGTGTTGAGTTCGAGCACGATCTCGGCGGTCCTCTGCGCGCGCACGAGGTCGCTGGTGTAGCAAACGTCGAAGCGAGTTTCGGCCAGTTGCTGGCCAGCCTCGGCCGCCTCCTGCTCGCCCTTCGAGGACAGATCCACATCGGTCCAGCCGGTGAAGCGGTTGGCGGCGTTCCACACTGACTCTCCGTGCCTGAGCAGCACGAGCAGCGCCATCGGATCACTCCCGCGTGGCGCGCATCCTCGGCTCGAAGAATTCGAGGCTGAGTTCCTTCACCAGGCGGCTGACATCGAGCAGGAACTTCTCCCGCGCGTCCTTCTCCTCATTGCCTCCCGAGACATCCCAGTAGAGGTTGCAGGCGATCTCGAACGAATCCTTGGAGATCTTTGACACACGGGCGTACGAGGAACCGTGCTTCTGCGTCTTCGGATGGTCGCACACCAACTTCCAGATGCCGGTGCAGAACGCCTCCAGTGCGTCCGCATCACTCGCTAGATCGAGATAGAAGGTGGGCTGGTAACGTCGCCAGCGCCGCCTGCCGAAATTCTCGACCTGCTTGTTCACCAGACTGCTGTTGGGCAGCGTGATGACGGTGTCCGCGCTCGTTCGCAGCAGCGTCGTGCGGATGCCGATCTCGAACACCTCGCCCTCTGACGAGCCGACCTTGATCCAGTCGCCGATGCGGAAGGGTCGGTCGAGCAGCAGGGTGATCGAACCGAACAGGTTGCCGATGGTGTCCTTGGCGGCGAAAGCGAACGCCAACCCACCGATGCCGAGGCCGGCGAGCAGGGTCTTCAGGTCGAACCCGAACGCCTCGGCGATCAGCACCGAGCCGGCGAGCACGACCATGACCCGCAACACGCTCTCGACCGCGGTCACCAGCGTTTTCTCCGTCCCGTCCAACTCGCCATCCTCATCCCTCCATGCCACGATCACGGGCACGAGATCCACCAGTCTCATGACACCCCAGATCAGGCCGACCAGGAAGACAACCTCAGCGAAGGAGGTGATCCAGAACTCGAAGGTCGAAGGGAGCACGACCTCCGGCTCGGTGCCGAGATACTCGGTGAGTTTCCACCAGACGAGGCCGGCGCCGGCGGCGCCGAACGAGATGCGCGACCGCATCTCGAACTCGTTCAGCGAGTCGATGCGCTCGGTCAGCGGCTTCAGCAGGTGTGGGAAGAGGAAGATGACCAGCGCGCGGGCGATCATCCCGATGACGAAGATCGCCAGCAGGGCGACCCAGACACCGGTCTGGACCCCGAGCAGCAGATTGTCCCAGCCGGGAACGAGTCGAATGAAGGCATCCATCGGACCGGCGGAGCCGCCTCCGCTTGAAAAGGCGACGGACGACGCGGAACCGGCCGACGACCAGCCGGCTATCAGTCCCATATGTTGTCCAGCAGGTCGGCGAACCGTTCAAGTGAGTCACGCGGCTGGGCACCTATGGTGCCCGAAATGCGTAACGCCCGCGCCATCCTGCTCGCCCTGCTGCTGCTCAACTCGGTGGCACTGACCGGCAGCCTCGCAGCCGCTCAGGACGACGACGAGCCCGGTAAAGCACCAGAGGACCTGTGGTCCATCGAGTACGTCAGCCAGTCCTACCCGTGGGGTGGTGACTCGGATGCGCAGTTCGACTCCTTCCATGATTACCTGAGCATGCGTCAGAGAATGCAGTATCTGGCGGAGCGCAACCCCCAGATCTTCGAGTTCCACGACGGCATGCCCGGAGGTGTCAACGACCGCGGCATCGAGATGGACTCTGACAGTTACAAGGGCTGGTACTACAAGGACGAGATCCCCTGGATGAAGATCACCGGTGGAGCGGAGGGAGTCGAAGGAGGCACCTGTGACCCATTCGTGGGTGACTGCGGCAACTACGCCGACCGGCCTGACGTGCTGCTGGTGGGAGTGCACCACGCTCGCGAGTGGATGGGCTACGAGGTGGCGATGCTGTTCCTCGAGACCATCGCTCACTACTACGGCATGGCGGGGGTGGACAACGATGGTGACGGGCTCATCGACGAGGACCCATGGGGAGATGCCGACGGTGATGGTGTGCTGGATGACGACGGCGACTGCCTCATGCTCAACGAATCATATCAGGACAGCAACGGCGATGGAACCCCCTGTGGACCGGGAGACCTGGGCGTGGACGAGGACTTCTCGGAGCAGTGGATCACCGATCTGGTCGACACCCGCGAGATCTACCTCGTGCCGATGCTCAACGTCGACGGCAACCGCTACGACCGAGAGGAGTTCTGCAGTGAGGAGGCGTGGGAGAGCTGCCCCTCTGGCGGATGGAGGAAGAACCTGCGAGACAACACGTATACTGGAACCACCCCATTTCCAGACCTGCAGCCGGGGGTAGACGAGGATTGCGACGGCGTCGACCTGAACCGCAACTACCAGTTCGAGTGGGGCTGGCCCCTCGGTGCCACGCTACCTCTCATCCCAGGTACCTGTACTCCCTCGGAGGATGAGAGGGCCGGCATCGCCAACAACGATGTCTACACCGGTCCCTTCGATACCATCGACAACGACGGTGACAACCGCCTCAATGAGGATCACGTGGATGGCAAGGACGACGACGCCGACGGCTTGGTCGACGAGGATTGGGATGGCGGCAACAGCGAGCCTGAGACGCTGTTCATGCAGGACATGACCGAGATGAACGACGACGACGGCGACGGCGCCTCTGACTTCAAGGCGACATTGACCTGGCACTCCTACTCCGAACTCGTGCTCTGGCCGTGGGGTCACTGCACCGGCTGCAGCGCAACCGATGAGGCCGAGTTGGCCTACCACGGGGTGCAGATGGCGGAGATGTCGGGCTACGACCCGATGCAGTCCTCGGACCTGTATCCGACCACCGGTGACTTCTGTGACTGGCACTATGGCGTGCACCAGTCCTTCTGCTACACCATCGAGATCGGCACCGCCTTCCACCAGCGCCCCGAGGACATCAACCACATCGCCGTGCGCAACCTCGGGATGCCGTTCTACCTCGTCGAGTTCTCCGACAACCCGGTCGAGCGCGCCCGCGTGGGACTGGAGAACTGGAGCCGCTCGCATTGGATCACCCCGCCAGCGAACGTGAGCATCAGCGAGAACGGACCGATCCCAATCGAGATGTGCATCGGTGAGCAGTTCCCGTGGTCGAGTGACATCAACGCCAGCCATCTGACGTGGCGCATGGTCAAGCCTAGCCGGATACAGTCCGACTACGGCCCGACCGAGTGGCTTGCCCAGAAGTCGCAGATGGCGCCGTTCGAGGAGACCGGTGAGCAGTGCGTGCTG
>JAKUTA010000179.1 GCA_022447885.1 Candidatus Poseidoniales archaeon
TGATGCTCCTCTCATTCCGCCGACTGCACCCAGCGTGCTCGACCAGGGGGCGACGCCGTCACTGACCTGGGACGAACTGAAGGCGGTCGAAGGTGGTGTGCTGCTGCTCAACGCGGTCGACCTGCCGGCGCTCACCGGCGAGATCGCGCTCTCCAAGGCCGCCCTGTTCGCTCCGGCCGGTCCGACCTTCGACGCTCACCCGACGGGGCGGCCTCTGTCGGCCGCGCTGGCTGCTCTCTCCTCGGACTACAGCCCGGAGGGTGTCAGGTGTGCGGTGGTGGCGTCGACCTGGGCTCAGTTGGAGAAGCGGCTCGACCTGCTGTTGGACAACCTGGGGGACCGGGAGAAGTGGGACTTCCTCTCCAAGCAGATGGTGCACGTGACCGATGCCCCGCCGCTGCCCCGTGAGGCGGGACTGGTGCAGATGTTCCCTGGCCAGGGCAGCCAGTATGTCGGCATGACACTCGACCTGTCCCAGCGCTACGAGGTCATCGGCGACACCTGGGCGGAGGCCGACCGCACGATGGTCGACATCCTCGGGGGTGAACGGCTCTCGGATTTCGTCCTCAGAGAGGGGCTGTCAGAGAAGGATGCGGCACTCGCTGAAGAGAAGCTGAAGCAGACTGAATTCACCCAGCCGGCGATGCTGACCGCTGATCTCGCCATCCATCGACTGCTGAAGGAGCATGGGATCGTGCCCGACATGGTCGCTGGACATTCACTGGGAGAATACGCCGCGCTGATGGTCTCAGGGATACTACAATTCCACGACGCGCTCAGGGCAGTGGCCGCTCGCGGCACCGAGATGGGCAGTGTCGAGGTTCCTGATCGCGGCCTGATGGCGAGCGTCACCGCACCCTACGACACCGTGCTCGAGGTCATCGAATCCACGGATGGCTATGTGATCGCAGCGAACAAGAACTCCCCCTCGATGACGGTCATCGCCGGTGAGACCGAACCGATGAACGCGGCGCTCGCTGCCTTTGCCCAGAGGGGGATCCAGTGCGTGGTGCTGCAGACCAGTCATGCGTTCCACTCGCGCATCGTCGCTCCGGCCAACGAACCTCTCCGGCGCTTCCTGGAAGGGTTGGAGATCTCACTGCCGAAGATCCCGATCACCGCCAACTACGACGGCCATTTCTACCCTAACTCGCTCATCCCCGGCCAGACCGCTCACGACTCCATCCTCGCCCAGCTGGCTCCGCAGATGTCGTCGCCTGTCGAATGGATCCGCCAGATGGAGACGATGCACGAGGCTGGCGGGCGACTGTTCCTCGAAGTGGGTCCGAAGAGAGCGCTGTCCCTGTTCGCGGAGCAGGTGCTGGCGGACAAGGACCGCATCGTGAGCGGGACCAACCACCCGAAGATGGGTGGCATCTCCACCTTCCACGACGCGCTGGCCATATGCGCGCTGGCAGGACGCACGCCGACCCTGCCGGAATTCGATTCGGACATGCTCACCGAGGGATTCCGCGCCGGGCCGCTCGAACTGTGGCGCGGTGCATCGATCGCTGGCGCGGACGATGGTGGCGAACCACGTTCCCGCGCCCTGCCGGCCAGCGCCCCCGCGGGGCCGACTCCGCCCAGCACCGCCACGCGCACCGAGCCGGACATCGAGGGCTATCTCGCCGAGCGGGTATCGGATGCGTGCGGCTACCCCGCCCGTCTGGTGCGCGGAGAGCTGGAACTCGCCGCGCTCGGGATGACGGGCGATTCGCTGCAGGCGTTGCTGGACCGCATAGCGGTGGAAGCGCAGGTGAGCGGCCCGGCTGACGCCAGCACGCTCACCACGCTCCCGTCGCTGGTCTCCTGGATCACCTCACCGCCGGCCGGATACTCGGTCGTCGTGGGTGGGGAGGCAGGCGCTGCGCTGGTCGTCCAAGCGGACGCGCTGGAGGGACGCAGGGCGGACCCGTACGTGGTCACCGGCGTGAGCCTGGGCTTGCCGGGCATGGAGGAGGTGTTCGCTCCCGACGCGCTCGAGCGCATCATCAACGGTGAGAACTTCATCAGCGAACTTCCAGATGACATCAAGCAGAGGATGCTCGACAAGAATCTCGTCCGCATCGTAAAGCATCCCGATGGCAGCGCGGAACTGATCCCGTGCGAGAGTTTCGAGACGATTCCGCAGTTGGCTGGCAGGGGGGGCTACTTCGACCTCGCCGAGCAGTACGGCATCGATGCGAAGATCGTGGCGGCGATGGATGTCAGCACGAAGCTGGCGTTCGCCGCCGGCCTCGAAGCGCTGCACGATGCCGGCCTACCGCTCGTGCCGAACGAACAGGTGAGCAAGAAGGGCAAGCGGCTGGTGCGCGGCTGGAATCTGCCCGACACCATCCGTGACCGCACCGGTGTCGTGTTCGCCTCGGCGTTCGCTGGCCTTTCCGAGGCGATGCGTAATGCAGCCAATAACGCGGCCGATGAATCCGGCGTGTTCGACCGTCGCTTCCTGCTCCAGGTGCTGGTGATGGGCCACGGGCAGTTCGCCCAGTGGATCGGTGCGCGCGGACCGAACATGGCGATCAACAACGCGTGCGCCTCGACACCCGCCGCGTTCGCTGTCGCCGAGGACTGGATATCCACCGGCCGCGCGGACCGGGTGATAATCATCAGCGGTGATGATGCGAGCGGCGACGACCTGATGGAGTGGCTCGGCTCCGGCTTCGCGGCCGCCGGAGCACACGCGATGGGAGACGTCGTCGAGGAGACGAGTCTGCCGTTCGATGCTCGGCGCAGCGGGATGCTGATGGGCATGGGCGGCGCTGCCTTCGTCATCGAGCGGGCGAGCCACGCCGCCGAGCGCGGCGTCACTCCGTACGCCGAACTCCTCGGCGCGCACATCGGCAACTCGGCGTTCCACCCGACCCGGATCGATGTCGAGCACGTGGCTGAATCACTTGACGGGTTCATCGGCAGGATGGAACGGGAATGGGGTCTCGACCGCAGTGATATGGCCCCGCTCACGACGTTCATGTCGCACGAGCCGGCCACACCACCCAGAGGTGGCTCCGCCGCCGCCGAGATCGAGGCCCTGCGCCGCACTTTCGGCGACTCGGCGAATGAGTTGATCATCACCAACACGAAGGGATTCACCGGCCATCCGATGGGCGTCGGCATCGAGGATGCAGTGGTGCTGTACGGGCTCGCCTGCGGCCGGCTGCCACCGATCGCCAACTTCCGCGAGCCGGACCCAGAACTCGGCGACCTGAGGTTGTCCGAGGGTGGAGAATACGAGGTCGAGTACGCTCTGCGTCACGGGGCCGGATTCGGCTCGCAGATCGCTCTATCGTTGTTCAAGCGCGTCGCCCGTGGACTCGGTCGTATCCATCCTGAACAGGTGCAGCGATGGGTGGAGCAACAGACCGGAGGTTCGGCTGAGTTGAAGCAGTTGGAGCGTAAACTGGTGGCATGGATCGATGCTGACGACAAACTCATCGGTGGCGTACAGGGTGACGAGTGGCTGACACTCGAGTACGACGCAGCCCCTAGCACTCC
>JAKUTA010000018.1 GCA_022447885.1 Candidatus Poseidoniales archaeon
ATGTCCGGCAACAAGTATCCGATGGCCATCGCCTTCGAACCGAACACGAATGAGATGTGGATGCTCGTACGGAACTACCAGCAACCCACCTGGGCTTTCTATGCCGAGAAGGTGAATCGAAGCAATCCCCTCACCGTCATCCAGTCACATTATCTCGCGGACACGACCCTGCTCGGCTACAACGTGTACGGCTTCGATATCCAGGGTCCGCGCATCACAGTCGCGGCATACGCACAGAAGGGCACGGGACAGGGGACGCACCACATCTTCCTGCACACCGGAAACTGGTACACCTACCAAGGTGCGGTCGAGTTGCCGAACTACCATGGACACTACGGGCTGGAACGAGCATCAGACGGCAAACTGCTGTACACCTGCTTCTACTACACTTATTGCAACAGCAACAATCTGGTGCGCAAGGTACTCTGGACCGGAGCGGCCGCCCCATCCGACGCCAGGTTGCCATCGAGCAACACCAGCATCGTCACCTCGGCCTTCGTCACCCTGACGCGGTCGGTCACTGAGGTGTCGCTGGCCACGGCGATCACATACGAGCCCAGCGCCACCAGCATCGAGTTCGAGATCACCAATGACGGTGGCACCACCTGGAAGCGAGCGATGCAGGGGCAGGCGATCACCTTCGCCAACGCAGGCACCCAGATCGGCTGGAGGGCCTACCTGAACGGAACCAGCACCGCGACACCCATCTTGGACACCGTCGGCCTGAGTTACGTCGCAACCTACTATTCCAGCGGTTACATGCGCCTGTACCGCTACTTCGGAGGGGGCACGGGCACCCCGGTCGCCGCCACCGTCTGGTGGAACGCCAGCACACCGGGAGGCAGTTCGTTGGCGATGAAATGGGTCACCACCACGACATCGTGCACCGTGACCGGCACCAGCGTCACGAATGGCCAGCCCAGTTTCTTCACCGGCAGCCCGTACTACATCACGCTCTGCATCTGGCTCTATGCGGGCTCGGGAAACGCCTACACACCACTGCTCGACGACTTCGACATCGCCATTATCAGCAATGCGCCCAAGGATGTCTCACTAGACATCGGCGACGACGGCTCCAAGGAATGGACCTCCCAGAACACGCTCCTCGGGACGGCTACCGTCCAAGGGGCCGCAATCGTCAACGCGCTCAACTTGTTGATCCCCGACACTTCCACTGATCCTAATGCTAGTCAGGGCACCGTGACCATCGGCGTCAACGTGGGATCGCAAGCGGCCGGGAAGGTGAGCATCACCTCTTTCTCCATCGATTACACGATGCAGACGGTGAACTTGAACATCAACTACGATGAGGACATGATCCTGCACGAGAGGGTCGACAGTTACGAGGTGATCACGCGGCACGTGATCGGTGAGAACGCCAACGAGATATCCAGCGCCCAACTGGACATCCTGGGCCAGCCCTCCTCATCCGCGCCGAGCCTCTTGTGGGCGAGTGATGGCACGCTGGTGGACGACGACCCGGACGACTGGATCGTCCCGGACTCGGCGGGCACGTGGACGAACAACAGCAACGGCATCCAGGAGATCCACTGGAAATTCCGCATCACTTCCGAATTCAGGGAACAGAACAACGTCGGCTTCCGCGTCAGTTGCACCGACAGCGAGGGATACACGCCGATGATGATGAGCACCGGTCCGGCGGGCATAGTCGTCAACCAGTCGTATGGACTTGGATGGCTCAAAGTGCGCGACAACGACGGTGAAGTGCTCTACGACGACGCTCCCGATGACGCGTGGATCGCAGCCAGCGAGACGCTGCACTTCCAAGGTGCCATCTGGTATGCGTACTCAGAGGACGCACCGCTCGACTCGACCTTCGATGTCAAGGTGATGAAGCAGACCACCGAAGGAAAGTTCCTGATGGCGAAGGACAGCAGCAACCCCTACGGGGAGTTCTTCATCTCAGTGCAGATGGATGACTTCGACCGCCCCGAGGGCGTTCAATACCTGATCGAGATCGACAACCCGCGCGACCCGTTGAAGGTGCTCACGAGCAACAGTTCGTGGGCACGCACCTACCGCATCGACGCCACGCCGCCCACGCTCGTCGACTCATGGCCACCCCAGGGAGCCTACGAAGCCGGTTCAGTGGACCAGAGCATACGCGTGCGCGTACAGGACGCGGTCAGCCCGCCGGAGCAGTTGACGCTGCACTACTGGGTGGAGTTCGACAACGATGCCAATCGCAACGGATACGCCGACGAATCCGAATACGTCAACCAGACGATGGTGAACCTGACCGATTCAGATGACAAGTACTTCTTCGGGCACATCGACGACTCGCGCAACCCCAACATGGCTCAGGTCTCCTACTATGTCACCGGAACCGACCCCGCCGGCCACCCGCTCACCAATGTCAAAGGTCCGGGCTTCGAGTACGACCTGAGCACCTACCGCACACGCGTCGACACGGACGCGGTGTTCACCGGACTGGACTGGATGGGGCACGTGGACGGAGGGAAGGTGTTCTCAGGTGTGAATCAGCACATCAGCCTCGGGCTGGTCGATGCGAACGGGAGAATCGACTACGAGGACATCTCGCTCATCTTCGACTTCGAGGGACCTGACCCGACGCGCGACCAGCAGCGCATCTCCTACTCCGGCCAGAACAACACATTCTGGTCCGATGGGCCGTACATCATCCTCGATGATTCGTGCAACGACGGCGATGACGGAGGCTGTGGGGTCCCGGTGATCACCAACGACACCGGCATGCCGTGGATCAGGCCGTCGTTCATCTTCCGCTTCTCCTGGGACTGGCCGGACGAGGACCTCTCCGACCTGGCGCTCGAATACAAGGAACTGGGGGTGGAGGTTCCCACTCGTGTGATCTTCGAGGAGCACACGTTCCGCGTCGAGAACGACCTCGTGCTCGACGCCGACTCGTACATGGTCGAGGACGTGCAGGAGCCGCGCACCGGCGTGCTGTCCGACGGCAGCCGTGTCGTTCCCAACGACCGGTTGCGCTGGTCGGGCCGCGTGGTCTACGAGGGCAGCGACGTACCCGCGCCGCGCAACCTCGGCATCACCGTCGAGACGTTCGACGGCGTACAATACTGGTCCGACGGCAGCCTGACCGAAGACGGTGGCTTCTCGCTCGAGGTGCCGCTGGGAGCGGCTACCTCGCTAGCCTCATCTGAGATGCGCACCTTCCTCACAGGCATCCGCAACGTCCCAGGCCGCGGCGAGGACATGACCCGCGACACGGTCGCCACCACGCTGCAGCTGCACGTCGACCACTCGCCACCGCGTGTGATCGAGCGGCTGGCGCCCATCGACATCATCGACATCAGCAACACCTCCATGCTGACACAGGTCCCGGTCGAGTTCATCGGCTCCGAGGACGCCGACCTGGCGGGAAGCCCACAATGGGTGCACTGGCTGATGCGCGACGACAACGGCCGGCAGATCGCGTCAGGTTCCTCTGAGCTCGGCATGCGCCAGGAGGGGACCGCCATCGAGTGGACGGGCACGGTCGACATGGTCGGCGATGGCATGAACCCACCCATCCAGGACTACGTCGTCGGTTTCTGGATCGAGGGCTGGGACGTGGCCGGCAACCCGCTCGCCACCGAATCCAACTCCAAGTCCGACCCGGTGCGCGAACCGGTCGAACTGGACGGAGACCACGAACTCCAGTGGATTCGCTTCGGTGCGACCGGCCCGCAGCTGACCATCGAACGCGTATCAGCGGACAGGGAGGTCATGAGCAACGGCGCCGATGTCGAGATAACCGCGTGGGTGGCCAACCTCGGCGGCCCGACGAACACCAGCTTCACCGTGGGATTCTACTCCGGTGACGACCTGCAACCGTTCGCCACGCAGGCGCTGGCGGGAATCAGCGACGAGGCCATCCCCGTGAAGGCGACCTGGAAGGCGGAGAAGGGCGTGGACAGGGTGCGCGTGGTCGTGGACATCGACGACGAGATCATCGAAGTGGATGAGAGCGACAACTCAGCGGAAGTGGGCGTGTCCGTGGAGTATGCATGGGGACTCGGTTGGGTCGAGGTGGCTCGCAAGAACATGCTGGCGGTCATCGGCATCATCATCGCGATGATCATCCTGCCCGTCGTGGGCGCGGTGAGCATGCGCGGTGGCATGGAGACCTCCGTGTTCGAGGATGACCTGTTCTACGACGAGGATGAGGATTACTACGACGAACAGGACGAAGAAGAGGACGACTGGGAGTGAGTCGCCACCCTTTTCATGGGTCGCACGACCCCTCGGCGGTGGTCGGTGACATGACTGCGTTCGAACTGCTCGCCCGGCCGCTCCAGAAACTGGTTGAGGCTCGCGGCTGGCAGCCGACACCGGTGCAGACGGCGACCATCGAACCACTGCTCGCAGGCGAGGACAGTCTGGTGGTCGCACCGACCGGGAGCGGCAAGACCGAGGCGGTCGTGCTTCCTCTGCTCACCCGCGCACTCGCACATTCCTGGCAACCGATGGCGATCCTCTACGTGACACCCCTGAAAGCACTCAACCGGGACATCGACCGGCGCATCGCTGATCTGGCCAAGGCGGCAGGGCTCACCGCGGACCTCAGGCACGGGGACACGTCGCAGTACCAGCGCACCCGTCAGGCCAACAATCCACCTCACCTGCTGGTGACCACCCCCGAGACGACCCAACTGCTGCTGCTGGGTAGTCGCCTCCGGGAAGGGCTGCGCAATCTCAGGGCGGTGGTGATCGACGAGGTGCACGAACTCGCCGCATCGGAGCGCGGTTCGCAATTGCTGGTGGCGCTCGAACGCATCGACGAACTGTGTGGACGCAAGGTGCAGCGCATCGGGCTGTCCGCCACCATCGGCAATCCAGAGGAGATGGCCCGCTGGCTGTCTCCGAATGCGACGCCCGTGCTCGCCCCCTCGCCGCGAGGGACCGACCTCGAGGTGGTGACCGAGCCTGTCACCGATGCGGACAGGGCGCTGTCACTCGAACTGCACCTCTCGCCGCAGGGTCTGGCCGCGCTGCGCGGGCTGGCGACGCGCATCCGAGAAAGCGCTCCCTGCCTCGTGTTCGTCAATTCGCGCAACACGGCCGAGACGGTCGCGCAGCGAATCCAACGTCTCGACCCGGACATGACCGTGGGCGTGCACCACGGCTCACTGGCGGCCGAGACTCGCCAGCAGATGGAACAGGACCTTCAGGAAGGTACGCTGCACGGGCTCATCTGCACCTCCTCGCTCGAACTCGGGATCGATGTCGGCAGCGTGAACGAGGTTCACCAGCTGCAGAGTCCCAGGGCGGTGGACCGCATGCTGCAGCGTGTCGGTCGTGCAGACCACGTGCTCGGTGGCACGGGACGGGGAATGCTGCTCTGCTGGGAGCCGGACGAGATCGCCGAGGCGGCGGTCATCGCCCGCAGGGCGATGGCAGGCGACATCGAAGGCGTCGAGTGGCGTCGCCACCCGCGCACGGTCGCCGCCAACCAACTCATCCTGACCGCGCTCGCCGAGCGGGTGGTCCCGCTCGCCGCAGGTGCAGAACTGCTGCGCAGGTGCGACCTGTTCTCGGAGCTGACGGATGACGAGACGCTCGCCATCCTCAGGATCCTGCACGACCGCTGGCTGCTGCGGGTGGTCGAGGACCCCGAGCAGAGCGACCCGCTCGACTGGCCGCCTGCGCTGTGGAAGGAGATCTCCGAGTCCACCCAGGAGGGGCTCCCTGAGAAGAAGCCGAAGAAGGAGGAGCTGGCCGGACTGGAGGAGCGCGTGACACGCGGCTGGCAGAGGGCGCTGTCACAGGAACTGCCTGAACGGCTCAAAGGTGGCTGGTTCAGCCCGGGCCCACGGGCACGTACCTACCTCCAGAAACACCTGAGCATGATCGCTGACGAGACGAAATACGCTGTTCGCGATGCCGTCACTCGCCGCATGCTGGGCAGCGTCGACGAGACGTTCGTGCTCTCGCTCGATGACTCCGGGACGGAGGAGGACGGCACCCCGCGGCGCTTCGTGATGGCTGGACGCACATGGGAGGTCGTCGACGCCGACTCGGAGAAGGTGGAATTGCTGGTCGCGCCGGTATCCGAGCAGGGAGACGCACCTGTGTGGGCGGGAGAGTTGCCTCCAGTACCCGCGGACATCGCCCGCGAGGCGGGCGCCTTGCGCATCTTGGTGGCGCGATCACACGGATGGTCGACCGGTCTGGAGGAGAGTGCCGCGGACGAGCCGCTGGGGGCAACGGTCGGTCTCGATCCCTGGTTGACCGGAGACGCCGTGACCCACGACCTCGACGACTACCCCCTCTCATCGCCCTCGCTCGCTCGGCTCGCAGAGAGCGTCGCCGAGCACCTCGAGGCGAGCGGCTGCCTGCCGCACGCCCGACTGCTGACAATCGAGCAGCGCCGCGACGCCATCGTGCTCAACTCCACTCACGGCAGCCGCATCAACGAGACGCTGGCCCATTTCCTGCAGGCGATGGCGAGCAACATCGAGGGCAGGGTCGGCCGTGTGCTCGTAGACCCGTACCGCATCACTCTGCAGGTTCCCGGGCTGACCCCGGCAGGCGTGGTCGAATGGCTTACTGAGACGCCGCCTGAAGCGTTCGACGACCTCGTCCGCCTGTCGATTCCCAACAGCCGTCAACTGCGGGCGCGGCTGGTGCAGGTGTGCAAGGTGTTCGGTGTCCTGCACGCGGGAGTCGATCCACGCAAGGTGAACCTTGGCGGCATCATCACGAGGTATCGCGGAACACCATTGGTCGACGAGGCGCTCGACAAACTGTTCAGCGAGCGGATGGACATCGATGGCACCACCGACCTGTTGCGGGCGATCCAGTGCGGCGCCGTCGAACTGCGCATGACTGCTCCAGGCGCCCTCGGAATCTCGCCGCGCAGCCAACGCGACCTGCTGCTGCCCAACTGGTCGGCGACCGAGGTGCGCGAGCGGCTGAAGAATCGACTGGTGAACGAGCGGGTGGTGCTGGTCTGCCTGCGCTGCAAGGATTGGATGCGCTTCCGCGTCGAACGCTACGCCGAGAAGCACCACAGGTGCGCCTGCGGAGGTGCCATGCTGGCGTGCGCTCGCGAGGGGCTCGAGGACCGGCTCAAGGAATGGGTCGCCGACGATGATACGGCAGTGCGCAACCGAATGCAGCGCAACGCCGAACTGGTCCAGTTGCGCGGAAAGGAGGCGATCCTCTGCCTGCTCGCCCGCGGCGTCGGCCCGGACACGGCCACGCGCATCCTGCGCAGGGTGCCGGCCGGTGAAGAGGAGATGCTGCTCAAAGCCATCCACGAGGCCGAACTGCAGTACGCGCGCACACGCAGATTCTGGGGATGAATGGCACCCGCACGCTGAAGGGCTGGCACCACCCGAGCCGACCCGAGGGAGACTCCTGCTCATCGGATTGACCGGACGCAACGCGGGGGGCAAGTCATCCGTCGTCCGCTGGTTGGAGACCCAAGGCTTCGAGAGCTCATCCTGCTCCGACTCCATTCGCCACTGGCTCACCGAGCAGGGCATCGAGATCACCCGGGACTCCTTGATCGACGGCGGGCGCACCCTGCGCGCCGAGGGTGGACCGGGAATACTCGCTGAGATGCTGCTGGAACGAATACCTGAAGGCAGCGACCATGTGATAGACAGCATTCGCACTCCGGCTGAAGTGGCCGTGCTCCAGACCCGAGCGGACTTCTGGCTCATCGAGGTGCGGGCGTCAGAGGAGGTGCGTTGGGAGCGGCTCTCCGCCCGCGGCAGAGCGGGGGACGCTGAGACCTTCGAGCAGTTCCGGACCCAGGAGGAGGCGGAACTCGAGGCTGCCGACGACAGCGGCCAAGCCTTGCTTGAAACCGCAAAGCAGGCGGACATAGTCATCCAGAACGAGGGCAGCGTGGCGGAACTGGAAGCGGACATGGGGACTCTGCTGTCCGCTATGCGCTCCGGCGACCTGTGAGATGCATCAGGCAGGCTTGAGGTCGCCGCGCGGGTCCTGCGGCCCTTCAGTGAGCTGCACGATCACGCCGTGCTCCTCGAGGTAGTCGATGCCGTTCTGCCCGCCGAAGCCGCCGTCCACGACGATGACGCGGGTGATGCCGGCATGGTGGATGAGCTTGGAGCACATCATGCACGGCTCCCCGGTGACGATCAGCCACGCACCCTTGGTCGGCACGCCGTTGGCCGCTGAGTTGCAGATGAGGTTCATCTCGGCGTGGTGACAGCCGATCTCGATGCGCGTCCCGCTCTCTATCTCGAGTTCATCGCGCAGGCAGACATCTCCTCCGCACAGTTCTCCCCCGCCGCGCGGCCCGCCGTTGTAGCCATCCATCAGGATGACGTTGCGGTCCGGGTCGACGAGCAGCGCCCCGAACTTGGCACGCGGGCAGTTGCTCGCCTTGGACAGCGCCAAGCACTGCTCGATGCGGATGCGCAGGTGCTTGTCCTTCATCGCGAGCCACCGACGACGCCCGGTGTACGGCCGGACTCCTATCAGCGTTGCTCAGATGGCGAGGTCTTCAGGTGAATCACGGTCCAACTCGGAGAGAACATTCCCAGCCAGGTAGAGGCTGCCGACGCAGATGGCGACAGGTGCCCCCCTCCTCTCCTCCAGATGAGCGGGGTGCGGGTCCTCGACCTCGTACTCAGGCTGTGCATCGAACCAGTCCCTCACCGCCTCGACCGCCTCACCTACCTCTTGGTGCACGACGACCTCCAGGTCAGGCACCATCGCTGACAGGTGGTCAGCCAACAGGTGGCGATCCAATCCGGGATGCCGCCCCCCGGTCGGCTCGGTCACGATGACGATGTCGAACCCCAACCGCTGTGCGAAATCGGCCACCGGTTCCAGAAATCCATCCAGATCGGTCTGTGGGGTCGCCCCCAGCAGCAGGGCGCGCGCGGTGCTGTGGAAGCACCAATCGGAGAGGACGGAGAACGCGAAGCGCATCCCATCCGGGTTATGGGCGGAATCGATGATCCAGAACGGGGCGTCGTGTTCGTGAGAACCGCGATGCACCAGCTGCATGCGCCCGGGGATCTGGGTCGCATACCTGATCTCAACAGCATCCTCCGACGCGAGGGTGAGCGGGATGCTGGAATGGGCCAGCGTTGTCATCGCCATGTGCCACGCCTCGTCATACGGGTCGACCACCGGCACGAGTCGCGCATCCCGCATCGCTTGCGCACTGGGAATGCCTTCCTCGAACGGAAACGTCGTCTGGAACTCGGGAACGAACCATCGCCCCATCCCCTCGTCGACCTGCGACATGATCCGTTCCCGGGCGCCGGGGTCGTCCGTCCAGCGCGCTATCAACGGCTTGCCCGGCCGTGCGATCGCTGCCTTCTCGGCGGCGATCTCAGCGAGCGTCTCACCGAGCACAGCGGTATGTTCGAGAGAGAGCGAGGTCAGCACGCACATCTCGGCCTGAACCAACCGCGTGGCATCCAGTCTTCCGCCCAATCCGGTCTCGACGACCGCCCATTCCACATTCTCTCGGGCGAACTCCAGCATCGCCACGAGGAAGGTGACCTCGTAGTACGTCGGCTCCAGCGCCGATGACTCGTCGGCGGCTCGTCTGACGTGCGAGAGGTGGTCGGTGAACCGTCGCTCTGGGATCAGTCGGCCGTCGATGCGCACCCGCTCCTCGACACGACAGAGGTGCGGGGAGGTGAACAGTCCGACGCGCAGTCCATTCCCACTCAGAAGGCGAGAGAGCATGGCGCAGGTCGACCCCTTTCCATTGCTGCCCGCCACATGGATGGCTGGGAAGGATAGCTGCGGATCCCCGAGTCTGCCGAGCATCTCGCGCGTGGTGTCCAGCCCGAGCCGCATCCCTAGCCCCTTGGTGTTCTCAAACCAGTCGCGGGTGGAAACGGCTTCCGCATCCATGTTTCGACCCCCTCCTCGGCTCGCGCCGACGTGGGTCAGGATGAAATGGGCTTCGCGGCTCGCCCGTCCGATGGCAAACGAGGCTGGTACCGAGGTTGCGCGCTCCAGAGGAGCGCCCCGGCATGCGGAACTGGTGCTGCGAGCGCTCGCCTCACAGTGGCAGTCGATGCTGACCATGGCGCTGATGTTCACCGTCACCATCCTCATCTCCATCTGGATCCAGCCCTACCACGACCGACCCGAATCACGGGCATTCGGAGACGCAGGCACGACCAAGGCGGGCTGGCTGGCCATCGAGTTCCTCGCCATCCTGGTGTTCACCGCCATCATCCTCTGGCTGGCGAAGAAGAAACTCGACTGGATCATCAAATGGGGAGTGCTGTTCATCCTGTGGATCGCGCTCTCGTTCGCGCTCGTGCCCATCGCCTCGTTCATGATGGACGCTGAAGAACAGCCGTTCGCCTTCCGCGACGAGCCGGGTGCAGGCGAGATGCTCTGGGTGTCCGACGAAGCGAATTCGTTCATCGTCGACAACGGCACGCATCTGCTGATGTTCTCCGATGGCGGCGGGCTCGAGACGGGCAGCGTGGGCTGGGCGGGGGCGACGCCGGTGTGGGAGCATGAGATACCCAATGAGTTCGGCGAGAGTCGCACCCGCCGCATCGTTCCCGGTCCTGGTGTGTTCACCTACTGCGATAAGTCGAAATGGATGCAACTCGATGCGAATGACGGCAGCCTCATCGCCAATGGCACCGACCCGTGCGAGATCAGCTTCTCCTCCGCCGGACTCGACTGGATGATCTACAGCCAGGACATTCTCTACAAGGACGACCCATGGAAGGACTCCCAACCGATTCACAACTGGGTATGGATGATGCCGGAAAACTTCGACGCCCACGAGTTCCTGCTCGGACGCACGCTCACCGACAACAGCATGCTGCTCGTGGCGGAGCGCTGGGCAGGCATCATAGAACTTGAAGACGAGCAGCACACGGGTGAATTCGGTGATGTCGACGTCACCGTGCTCTGGGAGTTCTACCCGGACAGCGGCGACCGCTTCACCGCCGCCACCTTCGGCCACTCACCCTGGTCCGGCGTAAACTGGTTCGATGCTGAGGACACCGACCGGCTGCTCATCATCGGCAGCGATTTCGGACGACTCGATGGTTTCAGCTGGAACGGCTCAGGGATGGAGAACGAGGAGCACATGGCGTTCAACGAGCGCGAAGCATTCGACGGGCCGATTCGCGGCGTGATGCTGGCGGACGACTGGCGTGACGGTCAACCGAACCTGTGGGTCGTGGACGGTGACCGGATGAGCATGTTCTCGGGATCGAGGATGGTCGAGGAGTTGACCGTCAGCGCGCCCGCGGGCGAAGGTGCGGTGGGTATGAGCCTGCACACAGTTCCCAACGAGGCGTGGGCGGAGGTCGGATACGAGGACGGAGTGATGATCTTCGCCGAGAGCGAGGGCTGGCACAGCGGGGTTGCGCACACGCCGGCGACCGAACCGGCGTACATCTTCGTCGACGAATCGGGGTATCTCATCGGCTTCCTCAACTGGTCGTGGATCGTCGCCATCGTGCTCTCTGTCGTGCTGATGGTGCTGCTCACCCTCTACCCTGAGTGGTATGTCGTGAACACCGTCGGCATCCTCACCGGGGCTGGCGTGATCACCATCCTCGGGGTCAGCTTCGTGCCCACCCTGATCATCTTCTTCATGGTCGCCGCCGCCGTCTACGACGCCTACGCGGTCTACCGCTCGAAGCACATGCTCGACCTCGCCGACACGATGATCGGGCTGAAACTGCCAATCCTGCTTGTCGCTCCACAGGGCAAGGGGTACTCGTTCCTCGAGGAGGAGGCTGTCATGAGCGGCGCCGGTGACGGCGGTCCGCCTGCAGATTCGGGCGCCGCTCCGATGAAGCCGCTGCCACAGGCTGAACCCAAGAGCGGTGACGCCCTGTTCATGGGACTGGGAGATGTCATCTTCCCAGGGATGCTGGTCATCTCAGCGCTGACGTTCCTGCCCGACGGTGCCGGATGGTTCGGCATGAGCCTCGCGCTGACGACGGGCGTTGTAGCGCTCATCGGCGGCCTGGTAGGTTACTTCGTGCTGATGACCTACGTGGCGATGGGTCGGCCGCAGGCCGGCCTGCCGCTCTTGAACGGAGGTTCGATCCTAGGGTATCTGGTCGCTGGGGTGACCCTGGCGGGCAGCGGCGC
>JAKUTA010000180.1 GCA_022447885.1 Candidatus Poseidoniales archaeon
ACATGGCGATGATGATCATCGGAACCCACGAGTTGACTGATTCAGCCGGGGCGGTGGAGACATGGATGGTCTCCATCTCATTGGTCACTGAAGACCCATCCAGATCATCCAGTTCCGAGACGATGATGGTGAAGTTGAACTTCTGCTTCCCTATGCCCACTCCCTCGAGGTCCAGGAACAGCATGTAGTCGACTATCTCACCTGCAGGAACGGTCAATGGGTCAGATTCGGTGAAGAGTCCAGGGTATTCGGGCATGTCAAGCCGTATCGACACCTCGCGTGCATCGACGAGACCGTCGTTTTTCACGCGCACGACGAACTGGTTGCGCGAGCCCGTGATCGCATCACTTCCGCTGAAGGTGTCGATGTCCTCGAACGTCAACAGAGGTCGAGCCGCCTGGACGATGATGGTGACCTGCGGGTAACTGGTGTTGTCCTCACTGCTGATGTTCAAGTGCAGGGTGAACGAATCACCGCCTGCGTCCGCGGGTGCGAACACGGTGAATGAATAGGTGCGTGCCTCACCGCTGCTGTAGGGTGACTCCTGCGGTCCGGTGGCACTCCATCCCTCTGGCAGCCAGGTCGTGTCGATCTCGAACTGGATGGTGTCATGGCCGTTGCCGGCATTCTCGATCATGAACTCCACTCGCTTCTCCTCACCGGGGAAGACCCCGGTTGTGCCCTCAGGCTGCTCGAGCACGTTCACCTGATAGGTCTGTGGAATGCGGACGGTCAACTGATGCCCGCTGTAGGAGCCGTCGGTATGAGTAAGTCTGAGCGATATCTTGTGACCAGCATCCAGTGACATGGAATCACTGAGGTTCGCTGGCTGGACTCGCATTGTGAGATCGAGGGTGCCCGCGCTGTCCAAGCCAAGCTGGATCGTCATCTCCTCGACCCATTGGACGGTTCCGTTGGCATCGGTGCCGTTGTGGAACTCGACCGACCAGTGTTCGATGTCCTCGGCGGCGAAGATGGTCGTGACGTTATATTCGTCCAGTGCCTCATTGCCGGTGTAATCGACCTCGATGGTGAACTCGATCGTATCGAACACGCCACTCTCGCTCGATTCCAGGACGTCGACGTCGTTGTTCAACTCCTCGTGCGGGGTTGCCCCGGTCACCACGGTGACGTTGAACTGGACTCCGTGGTCGAGCTGGCGGTTGAAGCGCAGCGTGTTGATCGGAGTCTCCTGCTCGGCGGCGACATCGATCGACAGACCGGCGCTGTAGGTCATGTTCAGCCCGCGTTCAAACGTCTGGAATTCACTCTCGAGGAACAATGTCCCCTCGGGCAACAACAGGTCCACGTTGCCATCGGAATCGACGCTGATCACCCACTCGCGGTTGCCATCCATGGAAAGATCGATGGACGGTGTATCGATCATCTCGGCACCCGGGACATCCGAGTCGCCGAGGTGATGGCTGTCACCCTCGAAGTCGATCCAGGAGGTGGAGATGTGCAGGATGCCGCCCGGCACCAGCGTCAGGTTCACCTCCGCGCCGTCGTGCACGCTCGCGTCCACGAGCTCCACGCCGACAACGCCGGCGGCTTCGTTGGTGGCGATGAACACCCATTCACCAGGTTCGATGTCCGCACTCCACGAGCCGTTCCAGTAACCCCCGTTGTCGAGCAGTTTTTCGGGTGTGTGCGACTCTCGCTCGATTCCGGTGTGCGGC
This sequence comes from Candidatus Poseidoniales archaeon, assembly GCA_022447885.1. Lineage (GTDB taxonomy): Archaea > Thermoplasmatota > Poseidoniia > Poseidoniales > Thalassarchaeaceae > JAKUTA01. The sequence goes on from JAKUTA010000180.1 coordinate 1,680, forward strand.
ACCAGTTGCAGGACGACACCTGCAGAGATCTCGTCCCACACCTCCATCTGCACGTAATCTATCAGGCCCGTCACGGTGACATTGCCTGCCAGCAACTCGAGGTCGGTCGAGTTCGATGTCTCGGCGATGACGATCGTCGTGTTGACCGGAGCAAAACCGAGACGGATCGCCTCGATGGTGTAGTTTGCGAGAACAGGTACGAACAATTGCCACGTTCCGAGTTCGCTGCTGGTCAAGTTGACCACCTCTGGCAGACCACCTCCGCTGACGCTGATGTTGGCACCTTCGACGCCTTCACCCTCATCGTATTCACCGTCGTCGTCGAGATCCCAGAACAAGTTGCCGCCAAGGGTGACCCAGTGCTCCAAGATCATCGAGGTGTTGTCCGGTGTCTGCTCTCCGTCGCTCAGTTCATCCAAGGTCTGTGAGTCGAGCATCCAGCGTTCCTGACTGAATGTCGAGTTCAGTGACAGCGACCATGTTCCGGGCCAGATGTAGGCGTCGAGCACGCCATCCGAGTTCGTCGCTGGCAGCGTTATGTTACCCAGACCATCCTCGCTGTGGGCGATCAATTCGAACCCGCTCATGTTGTCCCCGCTGCCCTCCTCGTAGAAGGTGATCAACAGATGCGCGGACTCTTTCGTGCGCCAGGAGATTCCATCGAGGCTGGCGTTGCCATCGATGGTCAGCAATCCGCGGAACTCCTCGTGGGTCACGCCGACGTTGAATCGATCAACGGTGACTATCCACTCGCCCTCGGGAAGATAGTCGAGCAGGGTGCCGTTCTCGTCTGTGAAGCGATCGAACTGCGTTTCGCCGTCCACAGATTCAAAGTTCACCTGTCGCGCCGCCACCGCCCCGCTGGAGAAGTTGGTCAGTTCGGCGTTCACCCGCCACATTGGCAGGAAGGGCATCTCAACGGCCTCGCTCACGTTGTTCACGCCAAGCGCCAGCACGATGCTTTCTGCCATGGCCAACTGGGTGTCGTAGGCGCTGCCGTTGGTCACATTCTGATGCTCTACCGCGAGCGTGTAGATACCTGGTTCCACGTCCACGGTGATACGGCCGTCGGTGAACTCGGCTGCGGTGACGTTCAGGCCGATCCCCAGACCTCCCGAGGAGATCGGTACGAACGCCAGGTCGATGTCGATGAGCGTACCGTTGCTGACGTTCGCATCGCCCTCATGGTCGATGAAGGCGGTGATGTCGACGGTGATGTTGGCCGGTTGCGCCATCAGCACTATGTCCAGAAGGTTCTCGCTGTTGTTGAGCGAGACGTTGATGTCCAACGGTTCGAGATTGAACCAATCATCATCTATGCTCAGCGTCCAGTCACCCTCCAGCAGTTTGTTGGCGAAGCGGCCATCCGAGCCTATCTCCAGGAACCAGTGCACACCACGGGCGTGGTCGTAGGCGTGAATCTCCACCGGTTGGTAGAAGGGGAAGGTGCTGCTGTATAACGTCAGGTTGCGATTGACGAACATCGTGCCAGAGATGGGCAGACCATTCTCGAGGAAGAGCACGATTGGATCCATCCCCTCAAGCACCTCGAACTGGGTTCCGTTGGAAAGTTGGCTGGCAATCGAACGGGCGGTCATGTTGACGATCGCATGTTCGGGAAGAAGCAACGAGAAGTTGCCATCCATGTCTGTCGTCACCGACGTCTCGATGCCGCCCCACTGGAATTCGACCACGAGGTTGTGCGCCGGGTCGGTCGGATCATCCTCCTTCTGGGTGTACACCAGAATCGTGCCGTTCACCTCGACGCTGCGAGTGAGCGTCCATTCCAGACCACTCATGTCC
>JAKUTA010000181.1 GCA_022447885.1 Candidatus Poseidoniales archaeon
TGTGAGGGAACGCCCGCGCGAGCGTGTTCGCGCATGAATAGTCACCGATGCTCGGTCCACAGGACCGTACGAAGCATTGAGAGGGGCGGCTCGGTCGGCGGCTCATGTCCGAATCAGTGGTGGATGCAGCGGTCGCCGCGTTCGCCGCCGGCGAGCCTGTGCTGCTGTTCGACTCCGCCTTCCGCGAGCAGGAGACCGACCTCCTGTGGCCCGCCGCCGCCGCCACTCCAGAAGTGATGCGCCAACTGCGCCAGGACTGCGGCGGGCTGCTGTTCCTCGCCATCGGGGAGGAGATCGGAGAGTTGTTCGGCCTGCCGTTCCTGCAGGACCTGCACACCGATGCGGGCCTGGTGGCCTCACACCCCGTGCTCGGCACACTCGTCACCGACGACCTGCGCTACGACAGCCGCTCGGCGTTCACCCTCTCACTGAACCACAGGCGGACCTACACGGGGATCACAGACCGCGACCGGGCGCTCACCACCCAACGCTTCGCGGAACTCACACAGGAACTGCTCGATGCGGGCGCAGACCAGCAGCAGGCGATCGCCGCGCTGGGCGCAGAATACCGCACTCCGGGTCACATCCCGGTCTGCCGGGAATCTCCTGGCGGCTTCAAGACCCGGCAGGGACACACGGAGCTGGCGGTGGCCATCGCACGCCTCGCCGGCGGAGTGGCGTGCACCATCGGTGCCGAGATGCTGCAACCGGATGGTGATGGAGCGCTGTCGGTGGAGGAGGCGCGTGCCTACGGTGAGCGGCACGGAATCCCCTTCCTGACCGGGGCGGACCTGCTGGACGCGGCCGGAGATGAATGAACGGTCGCCAACGTGCGTGGGATTATCAGCGACGGAACGATTCGCAGCGGTGAGCGACATGACGCGAGTGATGGCCGTCGGAGTGTTCGACCTGCTGCACGCGGGTCATCTGCACTACCTGGAACAGGCGAAGGAGCTCGGTGACCACCTGACCGTGGTCGTGGCACACGATGACACCGTGCGCAAGCGCAAGCATGAGCCGATCACCGGGATGGAACTGCGGCAACGCATGGTCGCCGGCCTGAAACCGGTCGATGAAGCGCTCATCGGCTCACCCCCGACCCAGCCCATCTTCGACATCGTCGAGATCGCCAAACCGGACATCATCGCGCTCGGCTACGACCAGGAACACGCCGAGACCTGGATTCGCAACGAACTCGATGCCCGCGGCCACACGGAGATCTCCGTCGTGCGCGTCGAAGGGCTCTCCGACGATCTCGACGGCACGCGCAAGATCATCGCCCGCATCCTCGACCTCTGGTCGGCAGAGAAGCAGCTTGAAGAAGCGGAATCGGAGGACTGACCGTGTTCACCGGCATCGTCCAAGGTGTCGCCACAGTGGAAGCGACGGAGCGGCGCGGAGACGTGGTGACGTTCACCGCCAACCTTCCCGATGGCCTCGCCGACGGGTTGGCCGAAGGCGCCAGCGTCGCGCTCGACGGCGTATGCCTGACCGCAACAGCCGTGGACGACACTAACGTCACCTTCGACCTCATCGAGGAGACTCTGGCATGCACCACCTTTGCGGACGTGGGCCCGGGAATCCGGCTCAACATCGAGCGAGCGATGAAGTTCGGCGACGAGATCGGCGGCCATCTGGTAGCCGGCCATGTCAGCGGAACAGCGACCATCGAGAGGATCGATGAAGGAGAGCACGGACGCACACTCTCACTAGGATGTTCACAGGCGCACATGCGCGGGATCCTCCCCAAGGGATTCGTGGCAGTCGATGGCATCAGCCTGACCGTGGGCGTGGTAGACGGACTCGAAGGGAGATTCGAAGTGCATCTCATCCCGGAGACTCTGCGCATCACGACCATCGCCGAGAAGCAGGTGGGAGACAAGGTCAACATCGAGCTGGACCCGATGACCGTAGCCGCCATCGAAGGTGCGAAGAGAGCGGTCGAGGCTGGCGGAGCCGAGTGAACGGAGGCAGGAACGTGGCACGGAACATCGCAATCGTCTGCGGAGAGTTCCACCGTGACGAAGTGGAGCAGATGCTCGAATTCGCCCAAGCAGAAGCAACCGCCCAGAACCTCGAGGTCACCCAGGTGGTCTGGGTTCCCGGCAGCATGGAGGCTCCGCTCGCCCTGCAGAGGCTGCTGGAGAACTGGGAGATCGACGCTGCGATAGTACTGGGAATCATCGAGAAGGGTGAGACCGGTCACGGAGCGACGATGGGCTATGCCGTCACGGATGCCGTGATTCGCCTGCAACTCGAAACCGGCAAACCGATCGGACTGGGAATCATCGGTCCCGGCGCCGAGCCCGAACACATCCCGCCCCGCCTCGAACCGCACGCCCGCAACGCGGTCGCCGCCGTCGCCAGCATGCTCGAGTGATGTTGCCTCAGGCATGCATATCCAAATGTGCTTGCAGTGGGTCCGAAGAACGGGTGCGAAACTTGCGACTCGGCATTCCAGCGCGCATCTTTGCAACGATGCACCGTATTCTCCCCGCCAGGATGGGAGATGGCATGTGGCGGTTGTGGTACCAGCGTCTGGCGAAGACGAAGGCGTGGGGCGAACTGAACTACATGAACTACGGTTTCACCGATGCAGACCAGCCGGTTCTCGACGAGAAGGACGAGAGCGACCGGCTGTTCATCCAACTCTATCACATGAACATCCGCGACATCGAACTCGAAGGCAAGAATGTCCTCGAAGTGGGCTCGGGAAGAGGTGGGGGAGCGGACTGGATCGCCCGGACCTATTTTCCTTCAACCCTTACTGCCGTGGATTACTCCGCCAAGGCCGTCCAACTCTGTGAACGGTTGTATGCGGGCCAAGACAACCTCGATTTCGTCGAGGGTGACGCGATGGCCCTGCCCTTCGATGATGCGTCCTTCGATGTCATCTACAATGTCGAATCCAGCCATTGCTACAGTGACATGGGTGCCTTCGTCAGTGAGGCTCATCGCGTGTTGCGCTCCGGTGGGCTGTTCGCTTGGACCGATTTCAGAGATGAATCGGGGATGCGCGAGGTCCACGATATCTTCCTCGATACCGGATTCGTGATCGTCGAGCAGTCGGACGTCACAGCAGAGGTGCTCAAGGCCTTGGACGAGATGAGTGACGACAAGCAGGCTCGAATCAAGAATGGTACATCGCTGGCCATCAGACGCAGCTTCGAGACCTTCGCCGGTGTGCGCGGCACGCCGGTGTACGAGTCCTTCCGGAACGGTTCACTGGAATATCATCGCTACCTGCTCGCCAAGTAGGTGCTATTCCTTCAAAATGCTCACACAGGGGTTCAGACCCACAAGGGTTCGGACTAACTAGGAACTGAACTAGAGGGCACGCCTGAAAAGGCCCACTACGGATCCATAATTTCATCAGATTTGAAGAATGTTTGAATCTGCAGTTCAGCAAGTTGGTATGTAGTTGCGATTAACGGATCGGGTACCGAAGCAGAGCGAGAAATAA
>JAKUTA010000182.1 GCA_022447885.1 Candidatus Poseidoniales archaeon
AGCCAGTTCCATGGCAGCGACGCAGCCATCCTGCATTCGAATGCGCTCCTCGATGCGGCTGCGCAGCATCGCCTCGGCAGCACCCGCGCTCCACGCCTCGTCCTGATGGTCCGCCCACAACCGGTCTCGGATCCCATCGGATACCGCCCGCATCATCAGGTCCGAATGTGGGCGACGGGACCCGAGGCGCCAAGCCAGGGCAACGTCTGCATCATCCTGACGTGGCCCTCCGGGCCAACCGCCGCGGCCGACCACGTGGTGGTGGACGTAGCGACGGGGACATTCATTCAGGGTCTTCACTCTACTAGGGCTCCATACGATTCCATTTCTTCTCGACATAGCCCAGAGAGCCGGAAATTCAGGGTTCTTGATACTACCTCAAGTGACCGATAATCGGCCAACAGGCGCGCGCGAGGTCAGGCGAAGGTGGCGTTCCAGACCGGCCCGGTCAGCATCCAGGCGAGCCACCACAGCGCGAGGCAGAAGGCGAGGCAGCCCCACAGTCGGGGAACCTCCTCATGGCCCAGATTTCCCAGCATGCGCCCGATCGGCCCGAGCATGGCCCCGATCCCCCTGAGGATGAGCACCATCAGCCCGGCCATCACGAGGAACCCGACGAACTTGAGCACTGCCAGCAGGATCCCCACCATGGAGGCGGCGGCCACGGCACCAACCCCTTGGGGAATCAGCAGCGGATGGGCGAACCAGGAGATCCACGCCACCCAGCCTCCGAGCAGCACGTCGCGGTCGAATTCGATGCGGTGACGCCAGTCGCGGTAACCCTGCGGCAACCGGCTGTGCACCAGTCCCGAGACCAACTTCAACTCCGGGATCTCTCCCCGTATCGCCAGGCTCACGGACTGCCAACCCAGCCAGATGACCAGCCCCAGCTCCACGAACGCCCACTGCCCCCCGAGGAAGGGCGAGAGCAGCGCCACCGGCAACGCCCAGACCGCGAATCCGAGGGCACCTGCGCCCATGGTCCCGATCAGGCCTGCGCCGGGGATGAGCGGAGTGTCGGGCGGGTCGGTTCGCCTGAGGGGGAAGGACATCGACACCAGCGGCAGCAGCAGCAGGCTCGGCAGCAGCAGCGTGAACAGCAGGAACATCGACTGACCCGAACCTCTGGACGTCTCTTCGGTGGCGGCGACGATGCTGTCCTGCGACATGGTTCCTGGTGACCATGACGAGATGAACCCGCCGGCGTCGATGACGACGACTCCATCAGCGATTCCCATCGGAAACTGCCGTGCCACATCTCCGCCTGCCTCGTCCATCAGCAGCGGCCACGAACCGTTCAACAGCGCCGCGTACGAATCGACGTCCACCGCCCGGATCCCCTCTCCGGTCACGATCTGCGCGAACGCCACATCGTCTCCGACCCGGCCCGAGGCGTTGTCGAAGTCCCGTTTCTGCTGCTCGGCTCCGGGTGAGCCGGCGTCGAACACGCCGAGCACGAGCGTGTGCTTGCCGCCGTAGAGGTCGGAGAGCGATTGCGCCCCACCTCCCTGGCTCGGATGCGACAACAGCGAGAACGATGGGGCCGCCGCCTCATCGCGCGTCGACTGCGCCTCGAGTTCGGGCAGCGTGGAGGCCGGGATCATCACCAGCAGGGCCAGCGCCAGCAGCAGCACAAGCGTTGGCCAAGGGAGGAATCGCTCGCGCATCCTCCAACTCATGAAGGCGACCATCGTTGCCAACGACATCACCCAGAACCAACCGGGACCGAGCCATGGGGTCGGCCCGGGCAACACCTCGAAGCGGTGAACTCCGATGATGTGGCATTTCTCGTTGACGTCTCCCGCATCGATGGTGATGCAGGTGTCGATCATGTATTTCCCAGGGGGGAGGGAGATGTTCCCGAGCCACGTGAGCGCGGTCCGGTTCGCCTCGACGATGCGAGTGCCGTGCGGGATCTCGAAGTGCTCGATATGCACGTCCTCGCTCGGCATCGAGGACAGGTGCCTCCCGCTGCCCCAGTCATCGATTTCCACCAGGTCGAGTATCTGCCAGGCGTAATCCTCGGCACCCCACGGAGAGATGGGGATGAACTCGATGCGCGGTATCCCGTTCGTATCGGTCTTGGCGCTGAGTTCCGGTTGCAGCAGGTCACCTGTCAGTTCCACTCCACTCGGTGCGTGGTAGACACCCCACCACAGGCGACCGTCCTGGAAGCAGGCGTGGGTGACATCGACGGTGAGCGTGATCACGTCACCTGGGCTGATGGTGAGGTTGAGGTAACTGGTGTTGACGAAGAACTCATGCGGATCCGTCCAGTCCGTGTCCAGCGCCACCTGTTCCGTGTCCTCTCCGTCGATGACCACGGTGTTCCCTACATCCAGCCATACCGTGAACGAGGTTTCTCCGGCGCCAAACACACCCCCCATGCCGCGGCAGAGGGTGTTCTTGCTGAGCAACGAGGCGTACAGCCACACGCTCGCATCACCAGATACGGTGACAGTCTCAGTTGCCGGTGCGGAACTGATCTCAAGAATGGTACTGCTGCCGGAGTTGAACTGCACAAATCCCATCGGTTGGCCGGTGGCGATCGGGTGCAACCGTTCGAGGCTGCTCGCCCCCTCGGTCCCGTTGATGTAGAATCCGTGGCTGTCAGGAAGGTCCCATGTGGTCCCAGCGCTGTCGGGGATGTCACCGCCGATCTGTGCTGCCACAGGGCTGGCGAACAGCATGAGCAGCAACAGCAGTACGGACCCGGCCAGCAGGCTGCTCGTGCGGGCGCCGCCTCGCCCGCCACGCTCGGCCCTCATGGGCCGAGGTTCTTGCCGTCGTCTATGAACACGACGCAACGAAGTTCAATCCGGTCAGGGTATCCAAAGGGTGAACCGTCCCGCGGACGGCCCCAGCACGATGAGAGCGCAGCCCGCCCCCTGTTCGCCGCTTCGTGCAGCGGTCATCTGCCTGCTCCTGCTCGCCTCCAGCTGGGCCCTGCTGACCCCCTCTCAGGCCCCAGCCCATTCCTCGGTCGGCACCCCTCCACCCTCTGAGGATCAGACAGTCCATGTCGCCGCACGCAACAGCGGCGCTGGCCTTGACCCCGACCTCACGTGGACCAACGTCAGCGGGCAGACGGGGCTGTGGTCCTACGGTGGCAACTACTTCTCGTGGGGCGATTACGACGATGATGGCGATCAGGACCTGCTGGTCAACGGTGCCCGCCTGCTGGAGAACTCGGGCGCGCCCAACTACACCTTCACCGATGTGACCGGCGCGCGCGGCCTGCCTGCCGGCTACGGCACGGGAACCTGGGGAGACATCGACGACGACGGCGATCTGGACATCTTCCTCGGGGGCGGAAGCGCCGACGCCATAGTGCGCAACGAGGGCGCTCCTTGGTACAACTTCACCATCGATGCGGGCCGGACACAGGTCATCTCCAACTCCTTCCCGACCACCTCAGGGTCCCTGCGCGATGTCAACAACGACGGCTGGCTCGACCTGTATG
>JAKUTA010000183.1 GCA_022447885.1 Candidatus Poseidoniales archaeon
CGAGGAGGAGTCATCATCGAGGTTGCCGAAGGCTGAACCTGGCAGCACGCTGGCGAGCACCATCATCAGCACGACGAAGCCGCCGGTCGCACCCAGGGCGATGTTCAGTTGCCGCCTCTCGCGCCGCTCGCTCGCTGCATCGACCTCGACAGCGACGATCTCGGCGTCAAGGACATCGGCCATCGCTCCGCCTCGTTCTCAGGCGTGACATCGGGTTCACTTCATGCTGACGCAAGCGCGCCCGTCGGGTTATTGACCCCCCCGCGCCGAGTTCGCCGAGATGGCAGAGTCCCGTCACCAACGCCTGCTGCGACTCCAGAGGATGGAGGCGACCGAGGCGGAGGTCTACCGACGGCTGGCGCTGCGTGAGAAGAACCCGCACAACCGCGAGGTGCTGGAGCAGATCGCGGTGGAGGAGGTGCGCCATCAGGGGATCTTGGCGGAGCAGACGGGAGCGGAGGTGAAGCCGAACATGTGGAGGGTCTGGTTCCACACGAAGTTGTCGTGGCTGCTGGGCCTGACCTTCGCAGTCAAGATGCTGGAGCTGGCGGAGCAGGATGCCGCCGCGGAGTATCGCGAACTCGGGTTGCATGAACTCGCTGATGACGAGGAATCGCATGAGGCACGCTTGGTCGGGATGTTGCACGAGGACCGGCTGAAGTACATCGGCAGCGTCGTGCTCGGGATGTCCGACGCTCTGATCGAACTCACGGGTGCGCTGGCTGGTCTGACGTTCGCGCTGGGGTCGGTCAATGTCGTGGCGCTCGCAGGGTTGGTCACCGGAATCGCCGCCTCGTTCAGCATGGGTGCCTCGCAGTACCTGTCATCGCGAACGGAGAAGAAGACCGAATCACCGCTCAAGGCCGCCTTCTTCACCTGGCTCTCCTACATCCTCACCGTCTTCCTGTTGGTCATGCCATACCTGATCCTGAACGTGGACAGCCCCGTGGTCTACGGCCTCGAGCCGCACTTGCAGGCGCTCGCCTGCACCTTCATCATCGGCCTCGTGATCGTGGCGCTGTTCAACTTCTACATCTCGGTGGTCGAGGAGGAGTCGTTCCGTCGTCGCTTCTCCGAGATGGCGGGGAGCCTGGTGGTGGTGAGCCTGATCTCCTTCGTGATCGGCCTCGCCCTCAAGGGCTGGCTGGGAGTCTGAGGGTGGGTGTGAGAAGTGGGCGTCGAGGTATGCTCGAACTGCTACAGCCCCCGCATCGCCCCCTACATGGGATACGAGACGGGCAAGCGCTTCATCTGTCAGGATTGCGAGCACATCAGCGTGGTCACGATCGAGTTCGAGGACATCGATGCTCTCGTGGCCTTCCTGCAGGCCAAGCGGGATTACGCTGACAGTGAGGACGGGTGAGTCCGGCCGATGACGGCCAACCGATTCCAGTTCGATTCCGCCGGATGTCAATCCCTGATCGCGCCATAGGTCGCCAACGCGATGCCCACGAGCGCGATGCCGTAGGTGAGCGTCTGGGTCAGGGTCGCTCGGTACTCGTAACTCACCTGAGTCGACTGCGCGGAGCCCTCGAGGCTGTTCCCCGCCACGAAGCGGTAGTCTCCCCCGGAGATCGGCCAATCGAAGTGGCCGGAGCTGGCGGGCCCTCCCACCATGATGTCCAGATCCTCGGTGTCGCACAGCAGGTATCCCTCTCCGGTGTTCGTGCACTTGTCAGCCTCGCTCGCCGCGACGATTCCAATCCAGGCGTCTGGGTCGTCCCATTGCACGTTGACCCGTACCGAAACGATCTCGCTGACGTAGTCGGGTATCTGCACGTTCTGCTCGAGCATCGCCGACTTGTCGCAGATGTCGAGACCACTGATGCCGGTCGAGCACGACGGGACATCGATCTCTTGGGTGCCTTCGCCCGAGAGGCCCACGAATCCACCGAGGTAGGCGGCCAGCAGGAGGATGACTCCGGAGATGATGGGCATCAGTCGCATGGGGGGTGATGCAGCACTCTCGGTAATAATCCATTCAGGGAGGCGGATTCGATGGGGATTCACTCATCGTAGGGTTTGAGGCGGAAGCCACATTCGGGCGCCCATGGGAGAAGCATACGACGCCCTGATGGAGCGCATGCGCGAACTCGACGTCATCGGACAGATAGGCGGTCTGCTCGGCTGGGACCAGGAGGTCATGATGCCTCCCAAGGCGGCGAAGCTGCGCGCTGAGCAGATGGCGTGGATCTCCAAGGAAGGCCATGCGCGCATGACCGCACCCGAGGTCGGTGAACTGCTGGCGGCAGCCGAGTCGGAGGCGAACGGCAGCGAGGTCGAGCAGGGAAATCTGCGCATCATCCGCGACTCCTACGACAAGGCGACCAAGAAGCCGCCCGAGTTCGTCGAGGAGTTCGCTCGACACAGGTCGAAGAGCATAGTCACCTGGACCGAGGCTCGCGAGAAGGACGACTTCTCCATCTTCCGCGACGACCTTGCCAAGATGATCGACATGTCCCGCGAGCTGGCCGGCTACCTCGGCTACGAGGACAATCCCTACGACGCGCTGCTGGACCTCTACGAGTCCGGCCTCACGGTCGCCAAGCTCGACCCACTCTTTGCCGGCCTGAGGGATTCTTCAGTCCCGCTCATCAAGGCGGTCTCCGAACTCGAGGACAAGCCCGACTGCTCCTGGGTTCACTCGCACCCGTGGCCCAAGGCCTCTCAGGAGGCGCTCAGCCAGGCGATCTCAGAGGCGATCGGATTCGACTTCGATGCCGGTCGCCGCGATGAGTCCACCCACCCGTTCTGCGGCGGCTCCAACCCCGACGACGTCCGCTGGACCACCCGTTACGACGAGAGTGAGCCCTACGGGGCCATCTTCGGCACCATGCACGAGACCGGGCACGCCCTCTACGAGCAGGGCAGGCCGCGCGACCTCGACTTCCAGCCCGTGGGGGAGGCGAATGGTCTGGGCATCCACGAGAGCCAGAGTCGCTTGTGGGAGAATCAGGTCGGCCGCTCCTTGGCGTTCTGCGAGTGGTCGTTCCCGCTGTGGCAGGAGCACTTCCCGGCCAACTTCGAGGGTGTCACCCCCGAGATGCTGTGGCAGGCGGTCAACCAGGTCGAGCCGAGCCTGATCCGCGTCGAGGCGGACGAGGCGACCTACAACCTGCACGTCATGATCCGCTACGAGGTGGAGAAGCTGCTCATCAACGGCGAGCTGGAGGTGGACGACCTTCCTGACGCCTGGGACGACATGTACGAGCGCTTCCTCGGCATCCGTTCACCCACCCGCACGGAGGGCGTGCTGCAGGACGTCCACTGGTCGATGGGCGCCTTCGGATACTTCCCCACCTACACTCTGGGACACCTCTACGCGGCGCAGCTGTTCTCGAAGATGCAGCAGGATCTACCTGATATCGAGGAGAGGATCGCCAGCGGGAGATGGTCGGGAATCCTCTCATGGCTGCGAGAGAGGATTCACGAGA
>JAKUTA010000184.1 GCA_022447885.1 Candidatus Poseidoniales archaeon
CAACGCTATTCCCGCAAGGCCTGTGGTGAACGGGCTTGGGCTGCTATACCGGGCATCATGGGACTTATCGATTCCTTCCGGGCACACAGCCTCCCGCTCGTGTTCACCCGGGCTGCCCAGCTCCAGAGCCATATCGGGCCGGCAACCCGAAGGCCCGCTGCCTCTCGCGACGCTCATCTCTCCAACGAGTTCATTGCCGAGGCCCGACCGAAGCCAAACGACGTCGTAATTCCGAAGGTGAAGGCGTCGGCGTTCTTCAGCACTCCCCTGCAGTCATTCCTCACGAAGAACGGCCACCGAACGATTGTGCTCACCGGGTGTACAACATCGGGGTGCATTCGGGCCACGGCGGTCGACGGTACGTCCAGCGGCTTTGGTGTTCTCGTGGCGGAAGACGCTGTCTTCGACCGGTCTGGCATCTCACACGACGTGGCCCTGATCGACATCAATGCCAAATACGGATCGGTGATGGCCTGGACCGACATCGTCGCTCTCCTCGACAGCCGTGAGTGAGCCAGCGATGCCCGGCGCCCGAGAGTACGAGAGATGATTCACCTCGACAACGACGACATCATGGAACTCCTGTCGATGGAGCACACCATGGAGGCGCTACGCATCGGCTTCGAACAGCTCGCCACGGGTGATGCAGCCCACGTACCTCGACTCGAGCTGTGGTCACCGGCAGAAATTGGAGACGGCTACTACTGCCTGGGCTCGATGTCGGGAACCACAAAGCACTTCGGGTTGACCGCACTCCGCATCAAGTCGGACGTAATTCATTGGCCGGACGGTGCTCGCCAGGAAAAGTACTCGGTTCAGCCGGGCACCTACTGCGGGTTCATCCTTCTCTTCTCCACTGCGACAGGCGAACCGATGGCCCTCATCAACGACGGCGTGCTGCAACGGATGCGCGTGGGTGGGAGTGCAGGCGTTGTGGCGGGCCATCTCGCCAATCCCGGAGCCACCACGCTTGGCATGATTGGCTCCGGAGACATGGCCCGTACCCATCTCGAGGCCATATCCATCTCCCGGTCTCTTGACGACGTGAAGGTATTCAGCCCGACTGTTGCGAACCGAGAGGCATTTGCGAGTGAGATGTCGGCCCGAGTCGGGTGCAGAGTTCGACCAGTTGCCACACCTGAGGCCGCCGTCGCTGGACGCGACATTGTCGTGCCCGCAACCAACTCGATGGTTCCGACCTTGCAGCCAGAGTGGATTGCTGATGGTGCCCTGGTCCTCTGTGTAACCCGTCGCGAGATCGGCCCCGACCTTGTCGACAGAGTCGACAAGGTCATGCAGTTGGGGGCTTTCAGCATCAGCCCGAGCGCCAATGTGCCTGATATGGAGTTTCCCCAGAGCGGAGCGGGCGGATTCATCGCCGGCAACGAGGTTGAACGTGCCCGCCTCCCGTGGAGGCATAACGCCGAGAAGCGCGACTTTCCGACTCTCATCGACATGCTGCGCGGCGAGGTCGAAGGACGTTCGACACCCGAAGAAACGATACTCTTCGTCAACGTGGGAGCCCAGGGCGTGCAGTTCGCTTCGGTTGCGGGCTGCGCCTATCAGTTGGCAGTCGAACTAGGCATCGGGTCTGAGATGACCCAGGGTCGCTTCCTGCAAACCATCCGTGACTAGGTGATCGCGAAGCCGGTGAGGTACAGCACGCCTATCGCGATACTGGAAACGGCGACAAAGAGGGCTACCAGGCGGTAGACGGTGGAGTTCCGTTCTGCATGAAGCAGTCCGAACACCGCGAGTACGGCGAGCATCGCGCTGGAAATGACCAAGCCGACCACCCAGGCGACCAACAGCACCAGGCCCAGTCCTCGACCACCGATTGAGGTCGAGGCCACGAACACGGCGATCTGAGTCGGGCTTTCCACGCCGACGCCATGCAACATGCCAATGCCGGTCGCGCTCCGGGCACCGGAACGATCGCTGGTTGACGTAGGCAGAATGAGTTCGTGGCGGTGGCGATGAGTGTGCTGGCCCGAATCGTTTTCGCCTGAGGCGAACGACCGCGAGCGCCTCGAGACGGTTGGCACGGGATCGACGACCTTCGGCTCAGAGTCAGCAACATCGTGCGCGTGGTCGTGCAACGCGACGCTCCGATGCGGCTCCACGCCGTGTTCGTGTTCGTGTTCGTGTTCGTGCTCGGACTCAAGGGTGACGGGTCCATCACCGTTACGACCCCTCACCCTCCGGATGCCGGCGAAGGCGCCGTCGAGTACGAGCATCCATCGACTTCTCAGCCGGAAGTCGCGACCGTGACGCACCAGCCCGACGATCACCCAACCACCAAGCCCGATGAGAGTGAGACCGACGACCCGAGCCATCCACTCATCGAGCCCATCGGGGATGGCAGCGTCGAACAAAATCACTACGGCTCCGAGCACGAGTACGACGGCTGCATGACCGATGGCATAGAGAAAAGACAACCGAAGGCCGCGCCGACGGGTCTCCGCGGAACCGCAGAGATCTGAGATGGCCGCGATGTGATCCCAATCCACACCGTGGCGGATACCGAGCGCGAAGGCCGTCAGGAGGAACCCGATCGTCATCTCAACAGGGTCCTGAAGTTAGCGGTCGGTGGCCACCACAGGCCGGCAAAGTCACCACGGAATTATCGCGCAGCGCTACCGATCTCGCTCGCCCGCCTCAACACGATGCTCAGTGTGAGCGTGATGGCCACCATGACGACGCCAGCTGCGGCCGTGTCTTCAGTCTGACCCGCATCCCATCTGGTGAAGATCAGGACCGAGAGCAGGATTGATTTCGGCGACATCAGAATCAAGGCCAATGTCAGGTTGCGAATCGACAGCAGGAAGATCAGCAGCGCCCCGTTTATGAAGGGCGGCATGATCAAAGGCAGGAGGATCTTCCGAAATATCTGAGACTGACTGGCCCCGCTCACTTCGGCCGCCTCTTCCAGTTGCACTTGTATCTGCACGATCGCACCGTTCATCAAACGCGTCGACAGACTCGTGTACTGCGTACTGAGTGCAATCACAATAATCCAGATGGTTCGCTCGACCTGGGGGCCGGGAAGGATCAGGTAGATCAGCAGGATGCTCGTACCGATGATGACACCCGGCATGGCGTGGGGCACGTACGCCAACACATCGAGGGCTCTCGCCCATTTGGTGTGCGTACGCACGACAATCCACGCTGTCAAAACGCCAAGCAGCATGACCCCTACGGCGACTGTTGCCCCCACAACCAATGTGTTTTTCACCGCGTCGATGAAGAACTTGCTGTCGTTGAGGTTTCGATATGCCTCAAGGCTGACTCGGTCGAGTGCAGCGCGGCTCGGCACCTCGTAGAACGGGATCAGGCTGGTCCAAACAAGGATCAACAGCGGCAGGACCAGAGCGACGAACAAGTACCCGAACGCCGCGAGGAGGACGAA
>JAKUTA010000185.1 GCA_022447885.1 Candidatus Poseidoniales archaeon
AAACGCCGCACCCACGACCAACTGCCCCTCCTGGCCTATGTTGACCAGGCCCGCTTTCGTGCTGATGATCGTGCCTATTGCAACCATTGCCAGTGGAATCGTCACGCCGATAGTGCCGCCCCACCGGCCGGGCTTGAGGACGCTCCCGTTCAGTAGCGCCTCTCCAACAGCCGTCCATTCGAAACCCACCGCTTCCACCATGAGGCCTGAGATCATGAGAGCGGCCAACCCGCAGGCTGCGTAGATCGCCACAACCTCAAGCGACCGACTTCCTGATACATGTGTGGATCCGACTCCTGGATTCACAACTGGTCTCCACCCATGAGGAGGCCGATCTTCTCGCGGCTGGCAGCAGAGCGCGTCATCTCCCCAGTCATCCGTCCCCGGTAGATGACGACGATGCGGTCGGCCAACTCCAGAATCTCGTCCAGCTCGCTCGACATGAGAAGGATTCCGACACCCGATGCCGCAACCTGCCTGAGCTGATCGGTCACATACTCGATCGCCCCCACATCCAGACCCCGGGTCGGCTGGGCTGCCACCAGAACCTTGGGCGCCGCCGTTATCTCACGAGCGAGGACCACACGCTGCTGTTTCCCGCCGGACAAGGTCCACATGGGTGCATCCGGACCCGTACACATTATCGCGAAGCGGTCGATCAGGTCACGGGACATCTCGTCCACGCCTGCCCTGTCGATCACACCACGACTTGAGAGGCCGGACGGATCAGACAACATCAGGTTCTCGGCAACCGTCATCTCCAATACGATCCCGGAGTCATGCCGATCCTCGGGAATGACGGCGATGCCAGCCTCGATAGTGGCACCGTGCCGGCTCACATCGACCGTCACCCCGGACACGGCTATCTCACCCCTCGACTGGCTCCGCAGCCCGGAGAGGAGGTCTGCTATCACACGTTGCCCGTTTCCCTCCACCCCCGCCACGCCGAGTATCTCCCCTGCTCTGAGATCGAACGTCAGGTCGTCGAGTTCCATCGAACCGCCTGACTCCCTGACCTCGACATGCCTGAACTCCAGCACCGGGGGGCGCTCAGCGCTTCCCGAACGGACCCCGTAGCCTCCGGGCACGGGTGGCGCCTGCTCGGCACTCCGGAGCCTCACATCACGGCCGACCATCGCGCGTGCGAGCGCACCGGCATCGGTCTCGGCCGTCACACAACACTCCACGACCATGCCGTTGCGCATGATCGTCACACGGTCGGTGACCTCCAGCATTTCGGTCAACTTGTGGCTGACCAGGGCGACCGAGCGGCCCTCCTGTTCGACAACCCCGCGGAGCGATCTGAACAGCTCGTCCGATTCCTCCGGCGTGAGAACCGATGTCGGCTCGTCGAAGATGAGGATGCTGGGCTCGCGCCGGAGGCACTTGATGATCTCGACACGCTGCCGCAGTCCCACAGGCAGATCCGCAACACGCGCATCCGGGTCGACATGCAGTCCGTAGCGTTCGCTCAGATCACCGACGGCACTTCTGACCGCTGTTCTGCTGAGCCTTCCCTCGTCCCCGAGCGCAACATTCTCCCACACGGTGAGAGCCTCCACCAGGCTGAAGTGCTGATGGACCATGCCGATACCCAGAGAGGCGGCAACAACCGGGTCCGGTATCTGCACACTAGAACCGTCGACGAGGATGGAGCCCGAGTCGGGCACGACCAGCCCGATGAGCATCTTCATGAGGGTGGACTTTCCGGCCCCGTTCTCACCCAGGATACCGTGGATCTCTCCCCTGTGGATTTCGATGTCGACCGCGTCGCAGGCGGCTACAGCACCGAAGTTCTTGCTCAGCAGACGTGTGCAAACGGCCGGTGGGGGCCCCACCGAAGCGGGACCCCCACCATCAAGGCCGTTGTCAGGCCCGGTCAACTCTGTCAGCCACCGTAGGCGACGCCCTTGATGGCTCCGAACTCGCCTGCGAAGGCTCCGCTGGCGATCTCGGCATAGACGGCGTCCATGGCCGCCTGCTGATCAGCAGTGGCGTTGCAGATGACCGCCCCCGGCTCGGCATCGACACCCACCTTGAACACCTTGGTCTCGCCCTCGAGCACGTCACCAGCGAATATCTGCGGGAAGATCGCCGCCACGTAGTCACCGCCGTCGAACCTCACGGCGATGTCCCACGTCAGGTCGCCCTCACGGGTACACACGTCGGACGGTCCTGCGCTCAGAGCGACCACGCCGCTCTCGTTGGCCAACTGGACGATCGCCTCGTGTGCGCCACCCAAGTACGGGTAGACCACGCCGACACCCTCGGCCAGGGCGGTGTTGAACGCCTCGGTCGCATTGGGGACGTTGTCGAAGTCGTAGGGCCAGTCACCGGTCGGCACATAGGTGACCGTGAAGGCACCATCGACCGCCTGTAGGCCCATCTCGAAGCCCAACAGTGCTTCCATCTCGAAGTTCAGGTCACAGCAACCAATGAAGTAGGCGACCGTCGAACCACTCTCCTGGAGGAGAAGACCAGACGCATACCCAGCCGTGTAACTGATCTCGGAACTGTCATCGAGGCTCTGGGCCAAACCCGGCAGCGACGCGAAACCGGCACCACAATTGCAGTACCAGAAGATGTCGGAATACTTCTCGGTCAGGTCCGGCAGCGGCTCTGCGATCTCGCTGGCGCCCACGATGATGATGTCGACACCCTGCTCGGCCAAGTTCGACAACTCGGTGAAAGCATTGGCCGCCTCGATCTTGTCCACGACTATCGGATCCTCGAACCCGTACTTCGCAGACAGCTCGATCGCCGCATCCACGACCGCCTGGTAGTAGGCGCCATCGTCGGCTGGACCGGCCGCAGCAACACCAATCCTTATGACGCCATCACCATTTGCATCAAACGCCATGTAGTTCGGTGCGTATTCGGGGAAGCCGATACTCGTGTCAATGAACTCGTTGGTAACGATGTCGCTCACCGACAGACCGGCCGAGATGTCCATGCCAGCAGCGGCGATCTTGTCGATCATATTCTGGACGCGACCGGTGTCCATGTTCCCGACGATCCCGTCAGAACCGTTGCCGATAAGGCCTAGGTCTCTCTGGGCCTGCACCGAGAAGCCAGCCAGGGCCATGTCGTAGGTCCAGAAGGACCCGTACTTCTCGACGGCGTCGACAATTATCGCATTCGCCCTATCCGGGCTGGCGTCGTACTCGATGATCGCCTGCTGGACTACGGGAACGAACAACTCCAGGCAGGGCCGCAGGCCCTCTAGGCGGGCCGGGATAACCCCCAACGTTTGTGAATAGATCTCGAAACCCGCATCGTGGAGCAACTCGAAGTTCACGGCCTTGCCGTACTCCTCGAACACCATCTCGTACTGGTACGGCTCGGCTGAGGCGAACCCCTGCTGGGCGATCGCACCCTCCGCGGCGATGAAGCT
>JAKUTA010000186.1 GCA_022447885.1 Candidatus Poseidoniales archaeon
TTCTGTGACTGCTCGACCATCTGGATGAAGCGGTGCAGAACGTCTACGTCTCCTTCGGTAGTCAGACCCTGGTGCGCAATTCCAGTGTCCGCTGCTCACTTACTCACCATCTCGCCAACGACCTCGCCTTCACCCTCCCCACGACAATCCGCGACAACCCATACGCCCCTCTCCAGAGGGGGATGCACGGGGAGGTGCCCGGTTCAATCGAGACGTACCTTGAGGGGGCGGATATGCCTGCTCGTGGAGAGACGAACATCGGATCCTACTGGGCGACACGCGAAGCACTTGAGTTGGTGCTCAGGGAGTTTCGCACGCAGAATTGGGTTCCGGATGCGGGTCGGTATGCCACCGCTTCAGGGGAATTCGGCTACCCCAACGAGATGGTGCGCGGCTGCCTTGCTCATGGACTCAAGGTCGATGGAATACCGTGTGCCGATCCTGATGAGGTGGTTGGGATCAAGACGCAGGAGAATCTTGAGTTCATTCGCGCTGAATTGATCCGGCGTGAGCGTTTCGAAGACTAGAGGATGGATTCGTAGAGCGCGATGTGCTTGTTGACGAATTCTTCCTTGGAGAAGCGTTCGAGTACGCTCGCACGCAGCGCGGTTGCCTCCCACTCACGGGAACTGGCCTCCTGCATCGCCTCTGCGAGCATATCGACATCGTCTACATCCACGAACAGCCCGTTGGAACCATCGAGAATATCCTGTGGACCACCACAACGGGTGCACACCACCGGTCTTCCGCTGGCCAGCGCTTCGAGAATGACGATACCGAATGTCTCGTAACGAGAAGCGTGGACGAACCCATCACATCCAGCGAACAGAGCTGGGACATCTTCGCGCGCTATTGAACCTAGGAAGTCGACTCTGTCAGCGATGCCGAGTTCACCTGACAGTCGAACGAGTGAGGTGTGCCGGGGCCCGTCGCCAGCGATTTGGAGTCTACCTTCATCCATCTTCGCGAATGCGCGAAGGAGAGTCTCGTGGCCTTTGTCAGCCACCAGATTGGAAAGTGACAACCAGATGAATTCGGAGTTGTCCGCGGCCGGTTGCAACGGGAACTGCTCACCATCTATGAGATTGGGTAGTATCTTGAACTCCAGCTCCAGATCGAGAAGTTGACCCAGGTCTTCGGCCAGTGAGTTGCTGACTGCAGCTGCCACGGATGTGGTTTGGAATATCACCGCGGCCGTGCGGCGCTCTCGGGGGCCGACGATTCCTCTTTCGAAAGTGCTGGTGTGCTCGGTGACCACCCAAGGGATGGCCTGTCCACCTGCTATGGCATGGGCGATGACCCCTCCCCAGAGTGATCCTTGTGCATGCACGACATCCGGACGCCCCATGTTCTCGATGTAGTGCTCGAACATCCGCTTCCCCAACCGCTGACGCTGTGTCACACTCGCCCGGTAGAATGACGAAATGCGCTGTAGCGGCCCGGGGTGCCTGAGACGCTCGACCGCCCGCAATACCATCAGGTTGCCTTCGGCGGTCTGTTGCACATCGTGTACGTGACTGGAGAACCAGCCACGGGAGGGCATGTCATGGAATGATGCGGAAAGCACACCGACGCGGTGCCCGGCAGATGCGAGCGCTTCCGCCTGCTCGCGGAAGAACGTACCGAGAAGTGGTGCTTCTTCGCTCGCATACCAAGAGGGGACGAACAGGATGTGCACGCGCATCACCTGGGCATTGCCCACAAAGACGCTCCGCTGCTCACGTCATGACGCTTGTGCAGCCAGGCTCACTCCTCTTCGGAACCGGCGGCGTCTGGCACGGTGGTGACTGGAGGCGGGACCTCCTTGGCACGGAAGTGGGCGATGACCGCGGCGGCCGCGGAGTCGGATGGATCGATGACGGAGATGCTCTCGATCTTGATGAAGCGGCGCTTCACCCGATGCCGGCTACCCATCGATGAGAGCACGCGATGCCTAGCGTCGTCCTCATTCTCAGCGACTATGTCACTTGTGAACGGCTGGATGACCCGCCCGTTGGGGAAGCAGCCAACCACTCGATACGCTTGCATCGGCCCGGCGACCGAGAGTTCTGCCTTAAACGCGATGGGATGCGCTTGGACGAACCTCCGCAAGCAACATGGGCGCGGGCGCGCTGAGCGGGGCATGGAACCGCGGCGGTCGTGGGTGATGGTGGCGTTCCTCCCCCTGCTGCTCCTCGGCGCCCCATGGGTGAGTGTACCGGAATTGCCAACCACGCCAGATGCCCCGGAACCGGGGCCATTGGTGGGGGTGGCGGTGGTCATCACGCTCGACACTCACTGGACCTCCGAGGCATGGAATTCCCTACGTGGAGATGGCATGGAACCTCTGCGCCAGCTCACTCCGAACAAGGTGCTCGGATGGGACATGGAGGCCACCCCTGCGCTGGCGGGAACATGGGATGTGACCGCTTACGAAGGTGGTGCCGAATATCGGGCCGCGCTGGCGTCTGGCCCGTTCGCGGAACACCGTGTGGTACTCGAGCCGCGCCTGCCCCACGCCGTCCAGCAGAGGGTGTTCAGCGATTTGTCCGATGCCGGACTCATGCCCGAGTGGATCCGGAACCCAACATCAGGAAGTCCGCTTCCAGCCGCGCTGCAGATCAGCACACTCGGAACCATGGAGTCGTGGTGGCCGGCCATCGAGTCGGCGCCCGGTATCCGCTGGGTCGAGCCCGTGCTGGAGACGAAGGCGCGCAACGATGTCGCAGCCTCGATCATGGAGCAAGGTGCGACATCCGGGCATCCTGCATGGCTGTACGGCATCGATGGTTCAGGAATCGTGATCGCCAACGCCGATTCGGGACTCGACCGCGACCACGCCTGCTTCCGCGACTTGAGTTGGCCGGGGGGAAATGACAGCAACGCCAGCGGAATCCCGGGGACGGGACACCGAAAACTCGTGCATGTGAACGAGAGCCTCGATGACTGGGACACCCCTGGTGATGAGGACTACCGACATGGCACGCACGTGGCGGGCTCGCTCGTCTGTCGGCACGTCAACGAGACCGCTGCTCAGGAACTTGGTGATTGGTTGAACGCCACGCCCGGGGAAGGCACGTCCCTCTCACACGGCGCCCGCCTGCTGCTCCAGGACATCGTCAACGACGAAGGCTGGGTCGTCCCGGGCCCTGGTGAACTGCTGTGGGAGGCCACCGACCATGGCGCAGTGATTCATTCAGACTCATGGGGCGATGACACCACCGCCTACACCCTGCGCACACACGACTTCGACGCCTGGGCGATGCAGGTCCCATGGAGCCTCGCATTGATCGCTCCGGGAAATACCGGAGGTGAGGTGCTCGAACCGGCCAACGGCCTGAACGTCGTCTCCGTCGGCGTGGCCGCCAAGGACGAATCTAGCAACATCTGGTCAGCGTCACCGAAGGAT
>JAKUTA010000187.1 GCA_022447885.1 Candidatus Poseidoniales archaeon
CCTTGGACAACGAAGCCCATCGTCTGCTAGGTGTGCTGATCCAGTCACGGGATGCGCTCATGGTGCGCGGGGAAGAAGAGTGAGAGTCACTCACCGGCGATATGTTCAGCCTTGATGGCATCGATGTCCCGCTGGAACAACGCCTTCAGGCTGGGACTGGAGGTGACTGATTGCTCGACGGTGAGGTTCACCAGCAGGGCATGCCAATCAAGTCTGTTATTCACGCAGAACCACAAGTCGTGTTCATGCGACTTCTTGGCCATCGCTTCGAACCTCTGAGTAGGTCCGATGACGCTCCTATGGACCTCCATCTCCATGCCGCACGCTTTGCAGGAGAGGCTCTCCTCAGCACCCGGATCAGTGTGCAGGATGTTGATACCTTCCCATTTACCACCGATGTTCATGCGGGAAAATTCGCTCTGACCCTATTTCAAGGACGCCAGCAGGCCCAGCTCTTCGGCGTCTCGCGCACGTGGAAGGCAGCAAGGCGGAGTCGGTTGCCATACGCCGTCTCGATGTGTGGTGCCACCTGTTCGAACGCCCATCTAGCCAGATTCTCGGCGGTTGGGATGAACGGAACGACGACCGTTCGGTGGTCATTGCCCATCTGCGCCAGTGCCGAGAGTGCTTGCTCGTCATCTTCAGCGACCACGAAAGCATGGTCGACGACATCGTGGATGTGCTCGGTGAGGATGCGTGAGATATCAGAGAAGTCGATCAGCATCCCCTCCTCAGACACTCCTGACTCGGTGACCACATCACCCTCGACCTCCGCCTCCCAGCGGTAGCGGTGGCCGTGCAGGTGCCTGCACTTGCTCTTGTGATTGGGCACGCGATGACCGGTGTCGGTCTCGATCCATCTGCGTATGCTCGTAGACATCTGTTCACTCCCTTTTCGTCGAACCGAAGAGCGCTCGAATGTAAATTTCCTCAATCATGGTGTCACCCCGCGATGGTTCGCCTCGACTGCCAAGGCATCGTCAAGAACCTCATCCCATGGCTTGACGTAGGGGGCCGGATCCTTTCTCCCGATAGCGTGGAAGGCCAGGATTCGTTCAACATCCGCACCGGAGGTTCCCGCGGAACGACCCTGCGCATCGGGGTTGTACGAGGTGTTGGTGTTGGCGAACACAGTGTCGAAATCGAGGCCCAGATGCTCTATGGCTGACTCAGCATCCCTGAGGATGGTCTCCTTGTGGCCGTCGATCCACGGAAGGCGGAAGGAGACGAATTCTGAATCCCAGTTGCCGATCTCGAACGCATGGGCGAGAGCGGAGTAGAACTGCGGTCGGCAGTCGGGGTAGATGGCGTGGTCGCCCGAATGAACACCGAGAGCGATCTCGACGTTGACCTTCTCTCGCAGGGCGATGGAGAGGGCGTGGCCATACAGGATGGAGGCGAAGATGGCGTTGCGATTGGGCACGACTGTCTGCTTCATCTGCTCCTCCTCGTAGTGGCCGGTGGGAATCTCCACGGCATCATCCGTGAGCGCGGAATGGAACGATGACATCGCCGAGGTGAGGTCGATCACCTGGTGCTGCACCTCATGCCCCCAGTCTGCAAGATAGCGGATGTTCGCCCGTGCACGCTCTAGTTCCACGACATGCTTCTGTCCGTAGTCGAACGAGATCGCATCGACCTGACATCCATCAGCCAGCAGGCGCATCAGCAGCGCGGTGGAATCCATCCCCCCCGAGAGTGCCATCACCGTGCGCATCATGCATCACCTGCTGCCTGCCTCGAAAGGCGGGTGATGAATAAGGTCCCGAGAGAGCTCAGGACGATCATCAGCACGCCGAGAACCGTGAAGGTCATGGCAACCTTACGCGGTTCATCATCGATCACGAACAAGAACAGGAAAATGATTCCGATGAGAGTGCTGATCAAGCCTAGAACGGCTGCGACCAGCAGTTGGACGCGCATCAGCTTCAGCCTGTTCCGGGCGTCCCCCCTCTGCTCTTCATCCAGCATCACGAGACCCCCATCCACTTGTGCGTCTGGATGGAGAGTCTCCATTCCGGGTTGGCGCGCACGACCTCGAAGGTGGCGCGGAAGTTGTGGCCGTTCCACTCGACATCCTTGGATTCATCGTAGCAGGGCTGCAGGAAGAGATGGTCGAAGCCGCCCTTCAACTCATCATACAGCGACAGGTCCTGGCCCAGCCACACCGCCTTCAGCTCATCCCCGGTATTCTGTCGGATGGCGACCTTGGGATATTCCTGGTCCTTGGGCGAGACACACACCCAGTCGAGCACTCCCTCTGGCAGGACGATTGTGCCGTTGGTCTCGATGGCGAGCGAGTAGCCGAGTGGTTTCAGCACTCGACCCAGACATTCCAGGTCCTGCAGCGCCGGTTCCCCGCCGGTGAGCACGATGCGCTTGCAGGGCATCGGCTCCATGACCCCGATGATCTCGCGGAGTGTCATGTTGGTCCACTTGTCGAACTCGGTGTCGCACCATGGACAGGCGAGGTTGCATCCCCCGAAGCGGATGAAGATCGAGGATGTGCCGGCGTGGAAGCCCTCCCCTTGCACTGAGTGGAACATCTCAACGATGGGATAGACGGCTTCGAGGTCGTCGGTGACGTCCGCCCGCTTGGGAGGCATCACCGCATCGTCGATCACCTGCACGATGGGCAACGCCTGCAGTTCCACGGTGTCATCCATCACATCATCCATCCAATGGCTTCGAGCGGATGAGTTGCATCAGTTCCGAGCGAGCTTCCGGCTTTTCGAGGAAGACGCCGCGCATGGCGCTGGTGGTCATCACCGCATGGGACTTCTGCACGCCGCGGCAGCGCATGCAGCCGTGACCCGCTTCGATGATCACCGCGCACCCGAGGGGCGAGAGGTGTTCGACCAGTGCATCGGCGACCTGACGGGTGATGCGCTCCTGGTTCTGCAGCCGCCGAGCATGGATGTCGACCAGCCGAGCGAGTTTCGAGATGCCCACGATGCGATCCACGGGGATGTAGGCGACATGTGCTCGTCCACTGAACGCCTGCATGTGGTGTTCGCAGGTTGAATGGAATTCGATGTCCCTGAGCAGGACGATGCCGTCGTATCCCTCGCTATTGAATGTCGAATCCAATGTCTTCCGGACATCCACCCCATATCCAGAGAAGATCTCGTCGTATGCAGATATGACCCGGGCAGGCGTGTCCACCAACCCTTCCCTCAGAGCACCGTCCGTGTCTTCGATGTAGCGGACGAGCGTGTCCACCGCCGCTTCAGCCTCTGCGCGTTCGACCGCCATCTCATTCACTCTCCTTGTCCAGCCGCCCATGGCGCGCATCGATCTCGTCAAGATGGTCGAGCATCTTGCGACAGGCCGTCCTGATCGCATCAGCGAGCGAGATGAACTTACGCTCGTCACC
>JAKUTA010000188.1 GCA_022447885.1 Candidatus Poseidoniales archaeon
GCAAGATGTCGAAGTCACTGGGTAACGGCATCGACGCCGATTCGGTACTCGAGTGCGGTGCGGGAGGGCGGACCGGGCTGTGGAAGGTGAAGGGACCCGATGGCAAGACGGTCGACCTGCGTGCGAACAAGATCGGCAGCGAGTGCTTCCGCCTGTGGAAGGCGTGTGACGCCCAGGTCGGTGATGATTTCCACATCAACCCAGAGGAGATCGAGGCGAAGTACTTCGGCGTGCTCACCAAGCTGTTCAACGTCTGCCGCTTCGCCAGCCAGTTCGACATCCCCGCTGACCTCGATTCCGCCCCCTCCGACCTCGATGACGCCGACCGCTGGATCCTCGCCGAGTTCTGTCAGGTCAACGAGACGGTGAACGACGCTTGGAGGCGTATAGACATCTACACTGCGGCGCAGTCCATCAAGAACTTCGGCACAGGAATCTTCCCGAGTCACTGGCTGGAGATGGCCAAGCACCGACTCTATGATGACGACGAGAACGCCGCATGGACCCTGCATCGCATCGTGCGCGACCTGCTCGACATGTTCACCCCGATCTGCCCGTTCTTCACGCACCACCTTTCCAGCACTCTCTATGCAACAAGTTCTGTTGATGCGCGGCGGTTCCCCGAACCACCACTAGACGATCTCGCCAGCGGCACTCAGGAGGGTGACGCGCTGCGCACGATGACCGCAGCCCTCGTCGAATTCAACTCTGATACATGGAGAGCGAAGAAGGACGCAGGCATCTCGCTCAATGCACCCATCTCGGATGTCTCGATTCCCGACTCACTTGCGGCGCTCGCACCATCGCTGGCGGCGCTGCACAAACTCGAGTGATCTTCACTGCCGGGCTGCTCAGAGAACATCCCTGTTGACGACGCTCTTCGGAGTTTTCCCCGAGAAGAAATCGATGAGCAGTTCCGCCATCTCAAAGCCGATGCGCGTCTGCGCCTCCAAGGTTGCAGCCCCGATGTGCGGGGTGCCTTGGAAAGCGTGATGTTGCAACAGTCGATTGTCCGCAGTCGTCGGCTCATTCTCGAACACGTCCAGCGACACGCTCGCCAGCTGCCCTGATTCGAGCGCATCGAGGACGGCCTGCTCATCCACGATGCCGCCGCGGGCGCAGTTGACCAGATGGTTCCCGCACTCGATTCCATCCGCACCTCTCCCCGTCATCAGCCCGATGCGTTTGGCGTTGACGAGATGGTGGGTCTCGTCGGAGAGGTTGCAATGCACGGTGATATGCGTGCAGCGCCGGAACACCTCGTCGACGGATGAATGGAGTTGGCAGCCGTGGTCGCGGGCGACGTTCGCCTTGAGGTAGGGGTCGTAGGCGTTCAGTTCCATGCCGAGCGCACTCGCCACTCTGCCGACTCCCTGTGCGATCCGGCCGAACCCGATCAATCCGAGTCGCTTGCCCGACAGTTCAGTTCCTCGGAGTTCCGACTTGCGCCATTCCCCCTGCCTGAGGCCCTGCGTGCCCGGTCCGATGTGCCGCACGCTCGCCAGCAGATGGCCGATCGTCAGTTCCACAACGCTCTGCGTCGATGACCCAGGCGTGTTGCACACCAGCACACCGTTCTCGGTGGCCGCGGACAGGTCGATGTTGTCCGCACCCACACCCGCCCTGCCGATGAGTTTGAGCCCGCCGGACTCGCCAGCGCTTGCAGCGATCACCGCAGCGGTCAACTTGGTCGCGCTGCGCACGACCACGGCATCGAAGGATGCCAGAACACCGCCGAGCAGCGCGTCAGTTTGATGGTGTTCGAGCACGACCTCGTGCCCCTCGCGCTCGAGCATGGCGATGGCAGCGGCGGCCATCCCGTCTGTGACCGCGATCCTCGCCACGTCGCACCTTCCGTCATCGGACTCCAATCAAGGTTGCTCAAGCAATGTCACACTGTCCCGCGCGAGGATTCATGAATCCCATGGCGTTCGCACGCTCGTGAACAGCCATGACTTTTGAACTGCCAGACCTTGGATACGCATACGATGCCCTTGAACCTCACATCGACGCCTTGACGATGGAGATCCACCACACCAAGCACCACGCCGCCTACACGGCGAACCTGAACGGCGCCATCGACGACACCGACATGGCCGACAAGTCGATCGAGGATCTGCTGCGTGATCACAATGACAACGCGGCAGTGCGCAACAACGGTGGTGGTTACTGGAATCACTGTTTCTTCTGGAATGTCATGTCCCCTGACGGCGGGGGCTCGCCCACCGGTCCTGTATCCGACGCAATCAACGCCGCCTTCGGTTCATTCGAGGAGATGCAGACCGCCCTCAACAAAGCCGGCATGACCCGCTTCGGCAGCGGCTGGGCGTGGCTCATGGTGACCGGAGATGGCTCGCTCGCCATCACCTCCTGTCCCAACCAGGACAACCCCTTGATGGATGGCAGTGGGACGCCCATTCTCGGGGTGGATGTGTGGGAGCACGCCTACTACAAGAAATACGGACCGGGACGCGCTGACTACCTCGCCGCCTGGTGGAACGTCGTCGACTGGGATGCGGTGAACGACAACTACGCTGCGACTCAGTGAATCCTCCGATGATTCGAGCGGCTCCTCGCTGCCCGACCGTCCCTTTGATGACCGCGAGGCGTCACGGCGTCTTCCATGCAGTATGTGGACGACCCCGAGGTCCTGCTGCTGGTACTCGGCCTGCTGGTCGCTCCGATGCTGTTCGCCTTCCCCGCACAGCATTACTGGCGCAAGCGCATCCTGCCACAGAAGAAGCACCGGGAATATCGCAAGATGGTGGCAGGTGTCCTCAACCATGGACACCCGCTCGAGCTGTTCCGACCATCGCTGGACAAGGCGGGACGCAGGAACGGCCTGACCATCGAGGAGCAGGGACGGATCGAGAGCGACATTCTCTATCCCATGCGGCTGCTGCATTTCCTGCTGCTGCCCTCGATGATACTCTGGCCCATCCTGTCGCTGGTGGCCGTCTTCCTCATCCTGCCGCTGCTTCCTCTCCTCCGGTTGACCGAGTGGGTCCTCATCGACAAGGGCGGCCTGACTGGAATCGTGCGCACCATCAAGCGGTTCACCCAGTGGCAGTTGATCGGTGTGCCGAAACTCGACCGCGGAGCCCACGGGGGCGATGCATGGATCAAGGGGTTGCATCGGATGCCAACGACGGTGTTCCTCGGCCTGTTCGCCTATCTGGTCGTTCATTACCTGCACCTCCCGGACGGACTGGCCCTCGCGCTCGCGGCCGGGATCTACCTCGTTCTCGCCTGCCTGGCGATCATCACCTCTGTCGCCATCGACAGTGCACTGGTGTTCGCTGACAACGCCAAACGCCGTCTGCTGCCCCTCGAGGCGATCATGCAGGATTTGTTGACGCCCG
>JAKUTA010000189.1 GCA_022447885.1 Candidatus Poseidoniales archaeon
GTTTCGGAATCAGATCCTGATGGTGATCCCAGTACAGGTTGGCCAACCCGACCGTCTCGATGTTCCCGTCGAGCGGTGTGTAGTCCGTGTTCCCAACGTGATCGGTCGATACGAGGATGTAGTGATATGTGCGGTTGACCTTGAGACGCCATTCCGCAGGTCCTTCCCAGTCGTGAAAGCGACCTTCCTCTCCCATCTCACCCCACAGATCGGTTGCCAGCGGATCGACGTAGCGCATACTGCTCGGAACTATCTCCACCCGATACAGCGACCAGGTGACGTTCACCTCGTTCTCGAGGTCCGGCCAGATCCAGGTTATGTTGACATGGTGGATGTTCTCTCCTGTCGTGTTGTCATAGGTTATCTCGTGTTCCATGTCCGAGACGGTCAGGTCGGGCGCGATCGCATCGCCGCATTGGAAGTGAACGTCCTGACCATCCCAGCCAGCTGCCATCCCGTGAGCGTAGTCAGGTTCACCCTGCCGGTCCAGAGCGATGAGCAGGTAGACGGCACACGTCCCGGACTCAAGCAGTTCAGGGTCTTCCCATGAGTTCGCGTGCGCGGACAGATTCGCCACCTCAGTCCCCAACACCGACGTGAACTGGCTGGAGTTGGCGTATGGCCAGAGGAAGGGGAAGTTCGTTCGGCGGTAGAGGCGCCAGCCACCGAAGTAGGGGTTGTCGAGGTCGCCCCCGGGTTCCCATTCCAACGTGAGTCTCCCTGCCGTACCTTGGACGACCTCCAAGTTGTTGATCGACACGTTTGGGAGCTCCAGATCGCCCGCGAGAACGTAGAGGCCACTGTCATACTCCACGTCGTTGAGATGCAGCGTGTCGGCAGCCTCGTCGATGAACACATAGTTGGGGTTCACGACCTCTTCAAGGATTGCTGAATCGAATGAGGCGACCCTGTAGAGCCTGAGAGAATCACGTGGCAGTTCAACCGGAAGGATCTGGCTGAGATCGAAGGTCACGTCGATGTACTGGATACCGAGATCGGTGGTGCTGTTGTCCACTGGGTTCAACCCTATGTCGAAGGTGCGCAGTGGCCTGATTCCATCCGACACCAATTGCGAATACAGCAGCCCCTCTGGTGGGTAGTCCGGGTCAGGGAAGGTGTACTCCGCCTGCTCCATCAGAACCACCTCCCCACTCACGATCCAAGGGTCGGCAACGAGCGATATACGATTGAGGATGCGCACCATCTGGGACGCGTACTGGGTGCGATTCATCGCATCCCGGGTGTGCAGGGTGAGCAACCATTCTCCCATGGGAAGCGTAGTGGTCGTGACCCGGCCATATCCGATCACCTCCTCATAGTTCAGTTTCCACGTGAAGTTCACCGGGTTGGCCGACAACGTGGAGACCTGGCCGATCAACTGGAAGCTGTCTCCGCTGTCGAACTGTGCCCCAGGGATGGGCTCGCTGATGGTCGGATCGGCGTCGACCAGGCGACCGGCGGCCAGGGTCTGGAACCAGTTGTCGGAAGGGTTGATGTCAAGAATCAACTCTGAAGAGAATTCTGCTCTCAGGATCAGATTCGCGGGCATGGGGACGGTGAGATTGTACCTGCAATCGGCGCTCTCGCCTGGCAAGATGTAGACATTGCACGGTGTCGGCCCCTCAATCAACTCGCTGGTGAAGAGGTTCATCACGGTCAGGAGAACGGTGGAGTTCACAGGGATGTGGCCGATGTTGCCGACATCGACGCGCACCGAATCCTCACCGTACGGGTAGATCGTCATGTTGTCGACCACGGCTCCGAGCCCTCTCGCCGGCCGGATGGTCTCGACCCACACGTCCAAACTGTCGTTCACGGTGAGAGACAACGACGCCATGTTGTTCCAGTCATTCATGTCGCCTGCAGAATCCAGCAATCCCACCTCGAGCTCGAAGTCACCGGGAGATGGGGCGACGAAGTCGGGGAGGTCGACGATGTAGTGTTGTGAAGTGGCGACTGGAGGTGTGATCACGGTGCTGTTGTTCGCCACCTCGACGCCGATGTCGTTGTAGAGCATCCAGCCAAAGGTGGCGGTCGTATTGACCGCCCATGAACGGCGGTAGAAGTCGACGGAGAGTGGGTAGGCGATGTTGCTGTTCATCACCGTCGTGTTGTCGAAGATCACAGAGTTCACGGAAATGTCCCTCAGCGGAGATTCGACATCGAAAGTGTAGGCGAGCCGGTCGTTGCTGGTGTTGGTGTCAGCATCAGTGAACATGAACACGATTGTGTGCAATCCAGTATTCCCCGGCTGGAAGAGCGTGTTCGAGAACGACACCACCTGCTCCTGCCCTCCGGGGACCGCGTTGCTACTCCCGAACCCGTCATCCGAGCCCGTAGGACAGGCAGGTGGGTTGGTCCAGTTGCCGCTGCATATCTCCCAGCGGATGTTCCGGGGTGCGTGGGTACTGCTGAGTTCGTTGCGTACCTTGACCACGGGACGGATGAACGAGGTGTCCTTGTCGTAGGTGGCGTCAGGGCGCGGCTCCAGACCCTCGATGATCGCCAGATCACCGTTCACGCTGGCAGCGGCGGTGGGGACGAACAGCAGCACGCTGGGTCCGAACAGCAGCAGCACGAGCAGCAACGGGGAGACGCTGAGGCGCGCGCTCGCGACAGCCTGACGGCCTCCCATCATGCCATCAACCAGCCCCTGCGAGTCGTAAATAGCAAACGGTCAACGGAGCCCGCCTCGCCATGCTCGGCACAGAAATCGGGTGAACGGACACCGCTTGCTTGTCTGGGAAGCAACCCGCATGTCATCGATGCACTCTGGCGAACTCGGCGGGTTCTCCTGACGAAGCGCCTTCAGGACCCCAATGGGTTGATGTTGTACCGACGGATGGGAACCGACGTGCACAGCAGGCGGGACTCGCGAACAACCCTGCAGGACGATGAGGGGTTGACCGCTGTCATCGAATTCTTGTCAGCCTTCGTCCTCTTCCTGATCATTCTGACAGCATTCCTCAGCCTCGCAGGGCTGCAGATGGGAAGCAACCTCCCGCAAACTGATCGCATAGATGAGTATTCAATCCAAAGTCTGCAGATCCTGACCGGAGAATCGGGTTGGTTCGTCCCCCACGACGAGTTCGATGTCCGCGATATCGCAAACTCGACGAGAGACTGGCATATGTTCAACGCCAGTGTGCTGATCACCGGCGACCTGCGACCGGGATTGGCAAGGGCGAGTGGTGAGCTCGAACAAGTGCGGTTGAACGGATTGAGCAACATCACCGAATACCAGTTCGTGCGTGGACTAGGTCTTCCTGACTGGGCGAGCGTCAATCTCACCCTGACCGTGGTCGAGAGCAGCAACTCATCACGCGTCGGAACGCAGTTGTTCCAA
>JAKUTA010000019.1 GCA_022447885.1 Candidatus Poseidoniales archaeon
AGCGCCGAGTTCTTCGGCTTCTTCGGCTTCTTCGGTAAGGTCGCGGCGCTGATGGGCCCGCTACTGTATGCAACTCTGACCGTGTTGTACGACAGCCGGGTCGGCATCCTGAGCATCGGTGTGCTCATCATCATCGGAGCGGTGATGATGCGCTGGGTGGACGTGCAGGACGGAATCGACGTGGCCAACGCAGAGGACCGGCGTAACCGTGGAGAATCCGAGCCCGAAGAAGCCTCGCCTCAATCCGAGGATGCCGGCAGCAGTTGATCGAGCAGGAGCGCCACCTCGAACAGGATGATCATCGGCCCGGCGACCAGCAGCATCGACAGAGGGTCGGGCGGCGAGAGCAGCGCACCGACGATGAAGGCGGCGAGGAAGATGTGCCGCCGATAACCGGTCAGCATCGATCGCTCGACGAGGCCGCCGCGCAGCGCGAGCAGTGTCAGGAGCGGGACCTGGAATCCGACCACCGATCCCAGACAGAGCCCGGCGATGAACCCGATCCACGCCGCCAGCTGCCAATTGGCGGTAAGCCCGACCGAGGAGGCGTCTGCATGCAGGTAATCGAGCAGCAGCGGGAGCAGGAAGTCGAGAGTGTACCACAGACCGAGGATCGCGAGGCCGACCGAGAACGACACGGCGATCAACACCCTGGTGAGTGCAGGAGCGAACGGGAGGGCGATCTCGGCGAGTTGGCTGCGGATGCGCTTGTCTCGACCGACGTTCCAAGCAATATCCAGAATCAGCGCCAGCACCACCACCGCCACCGCCAGGTGGGCAGCGAGTTGCAGTTGCAGTATCACCAGTTCCAGCGGCTGCAGCACGACGATCTCAACGTCGGAGGGCACGAGGTCGTCTTGGCCCAGCAGCCATTCGACTGCTTCGCCGGCGAGCGGGTAACCGACCATCATCGTCAGGAAGAACAGCCCAACGAACGCCTTCATGTGACTGCGCAGCATGTCGCTGGTGGCCGACAGCAACTCTCCCTGTGGTGAATCGAGCAGTTCCTCGAACGCGCTCGCCAGTCCATCCCCAGCAGTGCCGGTCATCAGCGGCTCGCACAGGCACGTTCGCCATCATGTTGGCGCTCGACCCCCCAGCACCTAGGAGCGTCGGGGCAGGGCTGGCAGGCTGGGCATGCCCACTGTCTTCGATGTGCTCGGAATCGTGGGGAGGCCCTTCTTCGGCGGACTCGGGACGGTAGGGAGTTCCTCTGGTTCGGACTTGTGCGCCCATCCCGGCTTCTGCGGTGCCGGTCGTGGCAGTCGAGCCATCTCGATAGGACGTCCGAACAGCACCCAGCATTCGTTCTCGATGTCCCATTCGGCGGCTGCGGGAAGCCCTTCAGGACGCACGGGCATGGCGCTGACGCGCGGTCCTGTGCGCGGTACTGCGACAGGTACGGCAAGATCGGCCTGTGAATCCGCCACCAGCGCGACCACTTCCAGTTCTGGCAGCGCGTCATCGGATGGCTCCGTCTCCTGCGTCAGATCGACCACCATCTCTTCTTTCGGATCCTCTGACGCCACGACGCCACGATCCTCCGTGGGAGAGAACCACTCGTCCCCCCAGTCGGCCTCATCGTCGGCCGCATCTGGGGTGTCGTCGTCATCCATCGGCTCTGGGTCGATGTCGATGCTGATGGTGTGGCGGCTGTCCAGCATTGGGATGTCGTCGCTGTCATCGTCATCTTCAGGCACCATCTCTGCGACGACGACCGCCATCTCACCCAGCGCACGCGTGATCACATCACCGGTAGGAGTCGCGTCTCCTCCAACCACGCTGTCCACGATCGCGGCAGTGACCGGGTTGATCACCGACAGTCCCGATGGTCGTGCTATTCCGACAGCCCCCGCTTCCAGCGCTTCGCGCTGTTCATCGTAGCTCTTCTTCTCCGGACCCTCGATCGACGGGCGCTCACGCGTGCCGAAGTAGCCGACGACTCCGGTGATCAGCAACAGCATCAGCATGGCGTACTCCTGTCCCGTGAGCGAACCGGCATCAGACCAGAAGGAGTCAGCCTTGAACGGCAGGCCGAGCGTCTGGCGGAGGTACGGATAGAGGTGGAACTTCAATCCCCAGCCTCCCGAGCCTAGTAATGCTCCGGGAAACCATCCGAGCAAGCCGTTGAACACCAAGGAGAACAGTTGCGTGGCCGCCACCAGCAGCGAGAGCAATCCGATTCGGGGAAAGCGTCGGTCCATGCGCATCGCTCCGGCACTCGTCCATGACCGCGTCGCTATTCAATGCTCTCCCGCATTGTTGCGTAGGTGTGATACGCAGTCGACAGCCTCGTCACCACACTGAGTGTGGACATGGCCGCGGATGATGTGCGCGATGCTGAGGAGTTGCTCGATGCGTTGCACCAGCGCAGCGAGCAGTTGACCAACATCCTGCGCAGCATCAACTCCGGAGTCGCGGTGGTCGATGCCCACGGCCGCGTGGTTCTGCTCAACGACGTCGCCCGCACAGGGGTCGGCCTCGAGTACACCCCAGAACTGACCTTGGCGGACTACGTCTGCCAGTTCGACTGGCTGGCAGAGGATGGGACGCCGATAACCCAGGAGACGTTTCCGGTGACGGCCGTGCTTCGCGATGGAAATCCCGTCAGGGACGTGGCCATGAGCCGTGGGGAGGGTGACGAGGCGCGCCACTTCCGTCTGTCAACATCACCGCTGCATGGACGCGACGACAGCCTCATCGGAGCGGTGGTGGTGTTCCATGAAGTCACCGAGATGGTGGCGCTGCAGCGTGAGTTGGAATCGAGCCAGGAGCAGCGGCTCGGCTTCTACTCTGGGATGAGCCATGAACTGCGCACACCTCTGCAGGGAATCGTCGGCTACACCGAACTGATGCTCGAATCCTCGGATGAAGGCACATTCGAGCACGACAGCCTGACAGCGATCCGCTCATCGTGCGACCACCTGTTATCGCTGGTCAACGAACTGCTCGACATCTCGAAGATCGTCGCAGGCCGGTTCGAATTGCACACAGAGAGCACTCGTCCCTCGAAGATCATCGATGAAGCGGTCGTCATCCTCGGTGCCATCGCCCGTGAGAAGGGTGTGAGACTCACGACGGACCTGGGGGACCTGAGGGAGTTGCAGGCGGACCCGCGGGCGCTCCGGCAGATCATCCTCAACCTCATCTCGAACGCAGTCAAGTACACCGACGAAGGGGGGGAGGTCAAGGTCTACAGCCGTCATCTCGGTGATTCCGTGTGCATCGAGGTGCAGGACAGTGGCGTGGGCATGAGCCCCGAGGACCTGCAGGTCATCTTCCTCGAGTTCGTGCAGGTGAAGGGGCCGCACGGCCGCCCCAAACCGGGCACAGGGTTGGGGTTGGCGCTCACCAAGCACTTCGTCGAGATGCACGGCGGCACCATCGAGGTCGCCAGCGAGCCCGATGTCGGCTCCACCTTCACGGTCCTGCTTCCCGTCACCGACTGAAAGTCATACAGCCGCTCAGCGGCGCATGATGATGCTGAGCAGGTCGCCATCCATCAGGTTGTGGTGCAGCCCGACCCGCTGCCAGTCGAACTTGGCCGAGGGACCGGTGACGCGGGCGAAGCGGAATTTCCTGACGAAGTCGCGGTGCAGTGTGGCGCACACGTCCTGCACAGTGCTGGTGTCTTTGACGATGAGCGGCTCGATGAGGTCGGCCTCCTGTCCCTGCGGCTTCAGGTAGATCGACATGAATCCTAGATTGTCGTAGATGAAGTCCTTCATCTCCTCGATCCCCTCGCCCGTGGCAGCCGAGATGGGCAGCACCGGCCATCCTTCCGGGAGGGTGGCGCGGATGGCGGCGATGTCCTCGGGAGTAGCGAGGTCGATCTTGTTGATGATCACGACCGCCTTCGAGTAGACACGGCTGCCCGCCATCGTGTCGACCAGCATGTCTGCGGTGGCATTGACTCTGAGCGTGACCAGCGCGCTGGTGTAACCGAACGAGCGGATGATGTCGCGCATCTGCTCAACTGTGAGGTGCGTCTGCTCGACGGTGGAGCGGATCTCGATTCCACCTTTCTGCAGGCGGGTGATGAACACCTGTGGGGGGGGTTGGTTGAGGCGCATGCCTGCGAGTTCGAGCTCGCGGTGCAGGATGGGAAGGTGTGTATCGTGGAAGGGGTCGATGATGTAGAGCACCATGTCGCAGGTGCGCACGACGCCGAGGATCTCCTTGCCACGGCCCTTGCCGT
Source organism: Candidatus Poseidoniales archaeon (assembly GCA_022447885.1). GTDB lineage: Archaea > Thermoplasmatota > Poseidoniia > Poseidoniales > Thalassarchaeaceae > JAKUTA01. Next base: position 4,199 of record JAKUTA010000019.1, read on the forward strand.
CCGCGGCCCCCTTGATCAGTCCCGGCAGGTCGAGGATCTGGATTCGAGCACCCCTGTGCTCCATCACACCGGGAATGCAGGTGAGGGTGGTGAAGGCATATCCGCCGGTCTCCGACTGGGCATCGGTGACCTGGACGATGAGGGTTGACTTGCCCACACTCGGGAAGCCGACCAATGTCACGGTCGCATCGCCCGATTTCTTGACTTCGAAGCCTTTCGCCGGGCCACTCGATTTCGCATGTGCCTGACGCTTCTCCTGCTCCGCCTTCAGTTTGGCGATCTTCGCCTTCAACTTCCCTAGATGGTGCTCCGTCGCCTTGTTCTTCTGCGTCTTGTCGATCTCCGCCTGGATGTCGGCGATCTGCTCGACTATGGTCGCCATGTGCCAATCCCGCGCCCGCGCACTCTCGTGCGCTCGATTCCCTCCGGCTGGCGCCCCCTCTTCAATCAGACGCTCCCAAATCCGCCTTTCACCCTCAGGCTTCGAGGTTCCACTGGACTGGTGTGTGCCGTTCACTCCACGAAGTTCAAGCGGATTGGGAGCTGTTCTCAGCGTATCTTCATTTTTCTCGGCGAGCGAAGCGATCCGAATGGTAGCCTTGATGGCATCCGGGCGTGAACGAGTGTCGGAGAGGGCATGGCCGTCGAGATGATCGCACGCCTGGTACACCGTCCCAGTTGGTGTCGGCTGCTGGAATGCGACTGGTCTGAACTCGAGCAGGGACTGGAGACTCGCGAGCTGCGCGACCTGCGCCCGGAGGCCGACGCCGTGCTCAACCGCAGTTTCGACATCGATCTGGAAGCGGACATCCTCGACTGGATGGAACCGCTGCCCTATCCAGAGTACGAGTGTAACTGCCTTTCTCACCTGCGCCGGCTACGCACCGATGGCGAGGTGAACGCCGACCAACTGGCGGCGGGGATGCTGCAACTGGCGGACTGGGCGAGTGCGGGTGAGTGGAGGTGCATCGAGGGACGAGGCTATCTCTACATCGAGCCGTATTGCGGCGAGGAATGTCACGGTGAGCGCGGTCTCTACAGCCGCTCGGTCTGGGAGCGCGCTCTACAGCGCATCCTGCAGATGCCGGTCGGCGAATTCGGTGAAGCCGTGGTGCTCGATTGGATGCAACGACGTGAGCAATTGGGCGAGACGTTGGAGGCGGATGCCGATGCACACATCCTGCCGACCATGCAGAGCCATTTGCGCCACACCGAGGCACTGCATCATCTGGCGAATCGACTGGCGAAGGAAGACGACCTGCTGCTGCTCGTCGGCCGCGACTGGACATCAGCGACCTCGTGGGGATTCGGGCAGTTCAACCTCAACCGGCTGCTGCGTGACGGATGGCCTGGTTAGAGGAGGAATGAGCGATGGATGAGGAACCAGAGGAACTGCCCATGCTGCCAGACCCTCCTGAAGAACCTCCACTTCCGGGAATCATCCTGCTGGGTCGCTTCCAGCCGTTCCACCGCGGACACGCCTGGCTGCTCGAACAGGCATTGAGCCATCCTGACTGCCCCAAGGAGCTGCCCGTGCGCATCGCGCTCGGCTCCGCCAATCAGCCGGAGGATCTGGCTAACCCGTGGAGCGCGGAGGAACGGGAGCAGATGGTGCGCGCCTGGGTCGCGGCCGAGGCACCTCACGAGGAAGCGAGAGTGCAAGTCGTGGCCATCCCCGACATCGATGACCCCCCCAACTGGGTGGAGCATGCGTCCCGCTACCACGGCGGCCCCGGAATCTTGTTCACCAGCGATGCTCCGACCGCTGAACTCTACGCCGCAGCCGACTGGCCGGTGGTGAATGTCGAGTTGATGCGGCGCCAGGACTTCGAGGGCTGGCGCATCCGCGACACCCTGCAGATGCTGTCGACCGTGAGCGAGCACGAGGTGTCCCTGGAGGTGGCGTGTGCGACGATTCCCGAGTCGGTGAGCAGACTGATCATCGACAACGGCTGGCATGCACGGCTGGCGTTCATGGGCCTTCCAGTGGAACCTGTCGGGTGAGGTCGACCCCGGCTTCGATTGCTCCTTTCAAATAGGGTCGAGGTCCAAGCGTCTCTGTTGGTCAACCATGGGTGATTCAAAAGTGCAGACAAAGGGTGAGAAAAGACAGATTCAGGTGCTGAAGGAGCTGACCTCCTCGGCGATAGACAGGGGATTGAACCACGAGGTGAACGCCTCGTCGGGGCGCATGGTCTTCTACGAGGATGGGGTGGACGACACTTCTCCAGGCAGGGCGCGACAATGCTACGACATCAGGGTGGTCAAGCCCGAACTGGTCACCATAACAACCCGAATCACCCCTCCTGTGGATGGTCCTGAGCGCTCTCTCGGAGAGGTGTGCAACGAGTTCAACACGCGGGTGCGCATCGGTCGGCTGTTCCACTCTGACACCTCAGTCTACTTCTCACACTCCCTGCACATCCAGAAGGACAGGAAGGTAGCCTGCGACACCTTCCACTACTGCCTCGAGGAGATGCAATCTGTCACGCCCGACGTGCAGAATGTCATCGATGGTGGCGAGTATCCCTTCGATATCGACTGCTGCTGAGCATCAGACGGTGCAGTTGTCCGATTCCCATTGTTGGGATTCGAGGTGCTCCCTGAGAGCAGCGACACGCTCGTTGTTGACTTCGAGGTCGTAGACGCCGATGCGTGACTGGGAGTGGATCCACACGCCGGCCTGGCCGTCGTCGCAGTGAACGTGCACCAGCAGGTCGTCGGGGAAGCGGAACACGAACGACCTGAACACGGAGTGGATGTAGCCGACCTGCTCGGATTCAGTGAGAACGAGGGTGCGTGGTTCGGATTCGATCCACGCGAGCGCAGCAGCGAACACCTCCTCCTTGCTGGCGTTGAAGCGGAGTGCGCTGAGGTTATCGCCACGGTAGGGATTGGGGGCCAGTCTCGTGCAGTTCTGGGAATTCTCCGGACATTCGGTCGGGAACACGTCGATGGGTTGGTTGGGCGCACCGACGTAGATGAGCAACAGCGAGCCGATGTAGATGGTGACCAGCGCAACTGCGAAAGTGCGCGACCTACGCGACTCGCCCGCCCAGCGGCCGCTGCCGCCCGACTCCTCCTTGTCGGCCATGAGGGGGGCTCACCGCCTCAATCTGAAGAGGTTACCACCACACGCGCAGGACGCAACACCCTGTCGTGCAGCATGTAGCCGGTCTCGAGAACGTCGATTACTACCCCTGCTGGATGCTCTTCGCTGGCAGGCAGCGTCGTGATCGCCTCGTGCAGGTTGGGGTCGAACTTCTTGCCCGCCGCTTCGATGACCGTGATGCCCTCCGCCTCGAGCGCGGCGCAGAACGACTGCCGCGTGAGCGAGATGCCCTGGACGACCGAGTCGTCCACCCCTTCGGGAGTCGCTTCGAGCGCACGGTCGAGGTTGTCGAGCACCGACAGCAGCCTGTTAGCCAGCGCGCGGCCGCCGAACTTGATGAGGTCGCCCCGCTCCTGGGTGTGCCTGCGCCTGAGGTTGACGATGTCCGCATCGCGGTAGGTCAACTCGGCCCGCGCCTGCGCCAACTCTCCGGTCAACTTCTCGATCAATTCCTCGAGCGTCAGTTCGGGCTCCGCCTCGGCTTCCACCTCTGCCGCCGCCTCAGGTTCCGGTTCGGTCGCGTCCGCTTCAGCAGGTCGCTCCGCCTCGTCACTCATCAGAGCCGGCGACCTGCCCGACCTTCATCAAGCCGACGCCGACAGTGAGAGTGAATCTGCGCGGGTGGCCAGATTCGTCGGTGACGGCGGCTCACGCCGGCGGGCGATGGTCGTTCAGCCAGACCAGACTGACTTCGAGTCGCTCGTAAGTCGGATGAACCTCGACCAGCGCGGCGGGAGCGGTGATCTCGTCGGCGATCTCCTCGGCGAGCAGCAACGGGACTTCGAGACGACCATTCTCGGCGTCCCAGCGCATCCACGCTGCGGGCAGGTCGAACTCTGCCACGATCTCGGCCATGTGGGCGTCAGCATCCTCGGGTGAGCAGTAGATGGAGCCGAACACGATGGTGCCATCCTCGGTGAGCTGCTCGTAGGGGGCGATGGTCGCTTCACCCCGGCGCAGGAATCGGCGGCGCAGTTGCCCTGAATCCTTGTAGGTGGACGTGCAGAATTTCAGTGTGTAACCGTAGGCGGAACGGGTCATCCCATCCTCTGCGTCGGGGAGGTCAGCGTTGGCGTGCTGCACTCTCGTGCGCATGCGCGTGGCCAGTTCAGCGGAGCCCTCGGCGCCGGCCGTGAGTTCGTTGGAGATGTTGAATCCGCGGAGTTCCATATTGTCGAGGTTGCCGACGGTGATCTCGAGTTCGTTGAGGTTGAGGAAGGTGATCGGCGCATCGCGCAATTCCTCCAGAAGGGCGAGCAGTCTCATTTCCTGGTCCGGCTCACAGGGGAGTTCCACGCCGGTCTTCATCCCCGCCTGTTCACACGCCCCCATGATCTCCAGATAGGGCTCGAGTTCGAGGTCGAGCAGGTGGAAGCGGATCTCGTCGAGGCCCGCGTCGGCCAATGCTGTTGCCTGCGCGGGCTGGAAGGGGATGCTCGTGTACATGTGGATGTGATGTTGGCTCCCGAATTCCCGCTTCAGTTGACGAATTGATTCGAGGGTGCGCTCGCGGTCCATCATCGGGTCACCGCCGGTGATTCCGGTGCCTGTGGCGTTCATCGCGTGCGCTTCCTCGAGCACGGCTTCCCAGTCGTCGGGGTCGCAGCGGCGCTCGTTGGCGTAGATGTACTCGATCTCACGCCTGTTCTCCGAGAGTGGGCAGTAGTCGCACCTCCAGTGGCACCTGCCGGTGACGAACAGCACCATCTTCGAGCCCTGCTGGCACTGCAGGCAGCCCTCGGTGTCCTCGCACGAGGGTGGCTCGACGAGGTCGGGCAGCGACGCCACGTGAAGTTGGATGCTCACTGTCTCACCGAGTCGGTCGGGACCGCGTTCCCGCTTCAAGCCGTCGCTCGCAGCAAGGCGGCTTCCAGCAGCCAGCGATGGAATGTGGTATCATCAGATAGTTCGGGATGGAATGTGAGCGCTAATCTGGCACCATTGCGGACACCCACCACCTCGTCCTGATGGGTCGCGACGACCGCGTCATTGGCGCTGATCTCGGCGAAGCGAGGTGCGCGGATGAATACCCCCGAGAAAATGTTCGAATCACCGATGCCGGAGATTGTGAGTTCGGCTTGGAATGAGTCCTGTTGGCGGCCGTAGGCGTTGCGATCGATGCTCGAATGAATCAATGGTTCACCACCATCTTGCGGATCTGCCAGCAGGATCACGCCGGCGCAGGTGCCCAGCACCGGCAAGGATGGGTCGGCACGCATCCAGGCGAACAGGGCAGGTAGAAGCCCACTGCCCTCGGCTCCTCCAGTGAGTCGCATCGTGGTGGTCTCTCCGCCCGGAAGCACGATCGCCTCAGGCTGGCAGGCGAACAGGTCGGCGTCGGTGCGCAGTTCATGCAGTTCGAGTTCGACACCAGCCTCTTCGGCGGCTCTCTTCAGAGCCGTGGCGTGCACGTGGCGAGCGCCTTGGAGCATCACGAGGCCGATTCGGACCATGGGCATGCGTCGAGTCGCTGTGAATTGAACCCACCTCTTGCCGCCGATGAACTCAAAGACTGGTGCCGGGGCCCTCGGGTCGATGCCGAGGGGGGCTCGCATCCATAATTTCAGCGCCGGTCCGGCGGTGCTGCCGCTCTCAGTGGTCGAAGAGTGTCGTGACGCGCTGCCGAACCTCAGTGAGAGCGGATTCGGCCTGCTCGAGGTCTCGCACCGCACCCCGACCTTCCAGAACGTGGTCAACTCAGCGATGGCGCGGGTGAGAAGGACTCTCTCTGTTCCTGAGGATTACACTGTGCTGTTCCTGCAGGGCGGCGCCTCGCTGCAGTTCTACATGACCGCGCTCAACCTGCTGCGCCCGGACGAGCAGGCGGACTACCTCGTGACCGGGGGGTGGTCACAGAGGGCGCTCAAGGAGGCGAAGCGGGTCGGGGATGCTCAGGCGATCTGGGACGATTCGGAGAATGGATTCAGGAGGGTGCCCCAGGTAGGCGAGTATACCGTGCGCGACGACGCAGTCTATCTCCACTATACCTCGAACAACACTCTCTACGGGACCCAGTTCCACCATCTGCCGGACAGTGGAGGCAAGTTGCTGCTGCTCGATGCGTGTTCAGACATCGCAGGGGTTCCGTGCGACATCTCTGCCCACGACCTCATCTATGCGGGCGCGCAGAAGAATCTCGGAGCCACGGGTGTGACTCTGGTGATCCTCTCTCCCCGGGCTCTCTCACGGGTCGGTGATGACCTGCCCACCATGCTCGACTACAACGTTCATGCCAGCAATGACTCGCTGTTCAACACGCCCAACACCTTCGGCATCTTCGTGCTCGACCGGGTGTTCAACTGGCTGGAGGAGAACGGCGGGTTGGAAGCCTCGATAGCGCGCAATCGGGAGAAGTCAGGGCTGCTGTATGCGGAATTGGACAGGACGAACTTCTGGAGGCCGCACGCTGACAAGGATTCGCGCTCGGTGATGAACGTCACGTGGTTCATCCATGACGACGCCTTGGAGTCGGTCTTCCTGGCTGAGGCGGAGGCTGCCGACCTTGGCGGTCTCAAGGGACACAAGAGCGTGGGAGGCATTCGGGCCAGCCTCTACAACGGGTGTCCGCTCGAGAGTGTCGAAGCATTGGTCTCCTTCATGCTCGATTTCGAAGCGGAACACAGCTGATTCCTCGCCCAGCCGGGGTCATTTCTCGGCATTTCGCGTGCTGCGGGGAGTTCAAACCGACCCGCCCTCCTCCAGTCGCAATGGCTGCGAGTCGTGTTCTCCTCTCCTGCCTGCTGACGGCGGTGCTCGTGCTGGCGGGTTGCCTGCACGCAGTTGATTCCCCCACAGATCCCCCACCGGACGATCCGCCACCTCCTGCAGGGGATGACCTCACCTTCGCTAACTGGATGCATCCCAATGGTGCCGGTGACAAGTTCGCCATGTTCAACGAGACCGAGCAGTGGGACGAGACGCTGGCGGGAATCGACGGTTACGGCTTCTTCATCGGGGAGATCGCCAGCGTGCGCAACGACCTGACCACGCTGGTGGAGGTGTTGGTGGCGAATGACATCGACATCATAGTCGAAGGCGGTGGAACGCTCAACTTCGGCGGCTGCAATGACCAGAACGGCGAGAACTCGGCCGCGATCGAGTTGAACAAGATCCAGAGGATCTACGATGCTGGAGGAGAAGTCGCCTACTTCACCATGGACGGACCCATCTCACGCGTTATCGAAGGAGGCCGGAACGACGACTGCGGCTTCACCCTGAACCAGTCCATCGAGGAGCTCGTCGACTACATGCAGACCATGCACGCGGCCTATCCCGAGATCGGCATCGGGCTGCTGGTGAACTTCCCCAACTGGGCATACGGGGGCAATGAGGCCTACCAGTGCAACAACACCAACTGGGGCAATGGACTCGATTACCACGACGTGCTGGAGGCCGCAATCACTGCTGTCGAAACTGCGGGTGAGGAGTTCGCCTACTTCATCGCCGACAATCCCTGGGGCTATGCCTCGGGCACGCACGCCTCGGTCTGCGCACACGATGTCAGCCAGATTGACTGGCTGGGCCAGATTCTCGCGCTCGAGACGCAGGTGAAGAGCCACGGCATTCCATTCGGGTTGACCTACAACTCTGAACTCGGTGGCAATTCAGACAACGCCTCATTCCACAACGAGACCCTCGAGTACATCCTGGCCTACCAGGAGTACGGCGGCTCACCGGACATCCGCAACATCGAGTCGTGGTA
>JAKUTA010000190.1 GCA_022447885.1 Candidatus Poseidoniales archaeon
AACGACTGCACCAGCGCGCCATCGACCCGCCAATCCTCCCGCTTGATCATCCAGTTGTCCGTTGAGGTGGAGATGATCGAGAAGTCGGAGTTGACATCGCGGGTGAGCACCGAGGACCCACCGAGAATCGCCGCTGATGGATTCGTCAGGTCCTGCACAAACACAGTCACCTGCCCTGTGTCATTGCGGCCGTCCGCACCGTTCACGGTGGCGGTGACTGTCCGGTTCCCGGGAGCGGACCAGAAGACCTCGATCGTGGCGCCGCTGGTCGAATCCGCGTCACCGCCGTCGAAACCCCAGTCCGTGAGCGCCAGGTCGACCTGGTCCGACAGATTGGGAGTCACAGTCACATCGAGCACGATCGTCTGGCCGACGTCGACTTCGTCAGCGAGGTTGACGCTGGCGGATATCTGAGCGGCCATGACTGGGAGTAACTCGATGATCACGGTGGCGCGTGCCTCCGTGCTGCCATCCCCGCCTCCGAAGGGTCCGGCCTTGTTGTCGATGAACATGTAGAGCGGCTGTCCTGCATACTCGCTGGTGACCGTCCACGACCTCGCCACCGCGCTGGTTATGCTCAGCAGTTCTGTGCCATCGATCCAGAAATTCCCGCCGGCGTTCATGAGGTAGTTGTTGCGCTGCACCTCGGTCATGATGAACACGTCCGGGTCTCCTCGCAGGGGAAGAGCCGATATCGACACCAGTGTGCCCTCATCGAGCGTCAACGTCTCCGGGCCGAGCAACTGACGTCTGGAATCAGGAGCCAACGACTGGAGTGAGTCAAGCACCGTCCAATACGGAGCGGAGGGGAAGGTGATCGACAGCGTGACGTTCGTGTCCGCGCCACCCTGGGCGCCGTTGCCGTTGTCGCCGGGGTGCGCCATGTGGTCGAGCACGACGTACCAGATGGTCTGCGTGACATCGCTTGGCACCTGCCAATGCCACTGGGTGCCATTCCCTGAGAGTGACTCCAACGATGTGTTCTGCTCCCAGAACCCGGGCTGCCGGTATGTCTGCTCGTTGAGGTAGGCGGGCAGTTGGCCACCCTTGAACACGAGGAAGTCGATCGGTGCTGGGTAGATGTCGATGTCGAATGCAACCACTGTGCCCGGGGTGAGCTCCCCTAGGTTGATCGACATGCAGGTCTGATTGGACAACGTCAACGTCGGCGGCAGGGTCGAGATGTTGACCATCTGACAGGAGAGGACGCGTCCGGCGGCTCCGTGGTCGGGAGAGGTGGGGTCCAGGTCGCTGGTCATCTGCTGACCGTCTTGGAATACGACCGGTGCGGTGCTGGAGATGAGCAGAACGAGCAGAACGAGCAGCGCCCGTGAGTGGAGCATCGTTCGGCGGGGTGGTTGCTCTCCTCTTCAAGTGTTCACCCTACGGGTGCGGGCCGCTGAATGGCGTGTGTAACCCATGGATGGAGGTCGACAAGCGTGATTCAAGTGATTCTCGTCGGCTCCCAGCCGCCAGCAGCAGAGAGCACCTCGACCTCTGGAAGGACGTCATCGCCGCCGATGAGGAACAATTCTCCGTCAGCGCACGCATGCACGACCGTCGGACCCGTCAAGGCGCCTGAAGCGTCGTCGATGAGCACGTTGGTATCATCGATGCGCGAACTGTAGTGCGTGAGTGCCAGCACGTGCGCACCGCAGGCGCTGGCGTGACCAGCCGCATCCGCGGCGGTCGAGTGATTGTAGCGGGTCGCCTTCTCCTGCAGTTCATTGGCGAAGGTCGCCTCGTGCAGCAGCACATCAGGGGCGACCTCGAGGCCAGCGAACGCAGGAATTCCGCCAACGGTGTCCCCGCTGATCAACAGCGAACGTGGTGGGCGCGGCGGTCCGCGGAAGTCGACGGCCGCCAACTCCTGTCCGTCATGAACGATGTCTTCGCCGCGTGCCAATCGGCTGATATGACCCCGCTTCAGGCGGAGTTCATACGCTCGGTCCCGATCGAATCGTCCTTCGCGGGTCGGCTGCGTCACCTGCCAGCCACAGGCGGGAATCCCGTGCTGGGTCGGCACGACCGTCAGGATGACCTCCTCGATCGGCTGCACCGGGGCGGGAGCGGGCATGTCATCGTCCAGCGTGAACAGATGCCAGTCGAGTTCGAAACCGAAGGACTCGTCCTTGCTTCCGAGAGACTGCCACTGCTGGAACAGAATCGCCAAGTCAGTGGAAGACACTCCGCTCTCCTCACTCGGAGGCACACCGGGATGCTCGCGCGCCCATGTCAGCGCATCAACGGTGGTCGGCCCCATCACGAGCAGCGGGTCCTTGCGTCCGTCGAGCGCCATCGTCTGCAGCAACGGAAGCAGTCCCCAGCAGTGGTCGAGGTGGCCGTGGGTGAGCAGTATGGCACGCACTTTGGCGATGCGAGTGCGGCTTTGGAGATTGGATGACTTGAGTTGACGGTTATGGTCGATGAGCCGCTGCTGCATCCCTTCTCCGCAGTCCACCAACAGCGTCCCCCCAGGGGTGTTGACGACAGAACCGGACACGGCTCTCCCGTGTGCGAACCTCGCTGACGAAGTCCCTAGAACATGCAACTCCAGCATCCACGCTCCTCCTGCTCACTACGTGGGAGGGGCCGCCTCCTCATCAAGGGTTCAGGGGAGACGCCGGAATCGGTGTCGGGGGAAACCAGCGCAGAAGCACCACCTCCGACACCGCGCGCACCCAATGCCACGGAATCGCCACATGGATGCCGTCCTCGACGAGGCGCTCGTCGCAGTCGATCACGAACAGGTGCGATGCGCTCCAGTGGTCGACTTCCACAATCGCGTCATGCACCTGTCCGAGCCTGCGGCCGTCGGGCAGGTACACCGGCAGGCCGCGCAGCGAGGAGATGAGCGCCTCGGTCATCGGGTCACACGTGCACGGCGCGACGAATCAACCTTCGGCATCGAGTGTCCCACGGACAACACGAATCGAAGGCATCCTCGCACAGGCGGAGATGGTGCGGAATCACTTGCCGCGGCGCTGGTGTGTCGCCAGGCTCGGGCGCAGCTTCTCGGCGCCCTTGCCCTTGTTGCGCAGGCCACGACCACGCTTGCCGGCGCTGGTCTTGCCGCGGTGGACACGGCCGCGATGACGGCTGTTGCCGAGGAAGTTGAGCTGGGGGTCGACTTTGATGCAGGGGTGTGACGGGTCGACCAAAATGACCTCGTAGAACTTGTGCTTGCCATCTTCCCCCACCCAGTAGGAGTTGAGCACCTCGGGGCATGTTGCTGTAGACAAAAGCGAACTTACGCAGCCTCAATTGACGAGTGGAAGGTCACCGGTGAGCGCATCGATCTCCCTGCGTGGACCAGGGCCGATACCGACGACGGTCACCGG
>JAKUTA010000191.1 GCA_022447885.1 Candidatus Poseidoniales archaeon
GCGCATCAGCGCCTCCTCGTAGAGGGTCGAGGTGGTCTCGTTCTTCCCCAAGGGGGTGTAGAGCCAGTCGTCGATGAGGATCACCCGGTCGACGCTGACGCCATCCTCCAGCATCCACAGGCTGAACACATGCCTTCCAGCCGCCTGCACCATGAAGGTCGCCACCTGGCTCTGGTTGTTCGCCCACCCACTCGCCGCCCATGCCCACTGACCATCCACCTGCGTCGCCTCAACCAATCCGAGCTGCTGACCGTCTATTCCGTAACCAACCGAATCGCCGTTTAGGTCCGGCGCGCTCAAGCGCAGCCAGACGTAGTACTGGCCGGGGTTGTTAAAATCTATAGAGTAGTCCAAGCGTGAGCCGGTGGTGATGTTCTCATCATCATCAGGCGTTGCGTTCATATGGCCGGATCCCGAATATCCGAGGACAGAGGAGTTGACTTCCCAGGTGTGATTCGAGGGGTCTCCGAGTGTTGTAGCCGTATAGGACTCCGCTTCTATCACCAACTTGCCGGATGTCTCGGAGTAGTGTGTGCCATTGGCCAGGTTCGCGCCGCTGTTCCAGTGCTTCCATGAGGCGGTGAAGTCCCGGCTGCCGCTGGTGTACGACTCGACGCCCTCGACGGAGATCGTCAGGTTGTCCCAGAGCATCGACGGGTCCCCCTCCAAGCTCAACGAGGACAGGTTGAACCCGTCGCCGATATCGCTGGTGGCGAGGTTGACCGGCAGTGTCGCATTGGTGCGCGTACCATTGAGAGGGGTCGAGAAGGCCAGTTCTGGCGGATAGTCGAGCAGTTGGTAGTCGTATTCGAGCCTGATCTTGCCTCCAGATGCGAGTTCGAGGACTATCCAGCCGCGCCAGTCGCCCGGTTCGGCGGGCATGCCATAGTCGACGACGACGTCGAATGCGGTGAGGGGCATCTGCCCGGCGAGCACGCTGCTGCCGTTGGGGAAGCGGCTCTGGATCGTCGTGCTGTTCAACTCGGTGAGATTGGTCACCTTGAGCAGGTCACCCGAGACGACGGTGCGCTTGAGCCAGAAGTTAGCCGAACCATTGGGCACGTCGAAGCCGTTCACCACAGCCCACCACGTCCCGTCATCGGGGTTCTCGATCGTGATCTCCTCGTCGGCGTTCCAGTTGCCCGAGATGTCGATCTGTTCGTTGCCCCAGTTGATGGCGCCATTGCCGTTCTTGTCGTAATAGAGGGCGAGGTCGAGGTCGGTGCGCGGCGCGCTCGAATCGATCTCGATGCGCAGCATCACCGCATCGTCGATTGTGAACTGGTGGCGATATGACGAGCTCGACCATCCACCTGGCGTGTCCTGCAGCGCGGTCTCAGTGGGCAACAGGAACGGCTGCGTCCACCCGTAGCCGGCCACCGAGGCGATGTCCAACTTCATGGTCGAGCCGAAGGTCACCACTTCCTGACCAGCGGCGTCGTTCCAGTCGCGAACGACGCGAGACAGCGTCCCGTCGATGGACGCCACATAGCCGACCGATATGTTCAGCGGGTTGTCGTTCGTGTTCACACCGTGCATCGCCGAATGCAGCATCATCTGCTTCAGCCCGGGTGTCGCTTCGGCCACCAGCACCTCGTGGCTGCCTCCTGTCGAGGTCTCCCAATCGTAGATGCCGCTGCCGACGTCCATGTTGCGCGACGACACCTCCGGCTCCAGGTTCACAGGCCCGTACGCCGCCGGGTCATCGAGTTGGAACGGATGGCCGCGCTCTGACATCCAATGCACGTCGACGTCGGTGTAGCTGTTGTTCGGCCAGTCGACATCGATGACGATCGCCCCATCACCGGACATGTTCTGCGGCCAGTCGAATGAGAGGAACTTCCAGTCTCCCGATTCGGAGCGCCAACCCCAGCGCTGCGCCCCCTGCAACCAGGTCTCGGAGTAGAGCGTCTGGTTGCTGACGTTGCCGTCGATAGGCTTCGGGCGCAGGTCGAGCGGACCGGGAGATGCGACGTTGACGACCACCGGCAGGGGCCAATCCCGAATGTGGGTGCCATTGGCGGTGTATGTGGAGATGCGAATCTGCTCCTGATGGATGCCGGGCAGGGCGTCCGAGGGCACATCGACGCGGCAGTTGATCCACCCGCTGCCATTTGGGGACAGTTGAAGCGAACTCGTGCACGGGCTCAGCCAGGTCTCGTTGACATCAGGTCCGAACGCCGTCCAGTCAACCTCTATCGGCAGTGGTTCCATGGTACCGGCCCGGGCTTCGTGTCGGTAGACACCGAGCAGGATTCCGTCCTCTCCCCGTTCCAGCGGCCAGCCTACGCGGGTCTCTGACTGCCCTGTCTGATAGGTGTGGGCCGACAAGGTGGCATATTCGCTGCCACCTTCCATCTCGTCGGCATCGACGTATCCGTCACCGTTGGTGTCGTTCCACCAGATGCCGTCACCGTCGACGTCGTGCCAACTGAACAGTTCCACGTAGACCCGGTTCTCGGACTGCCGGTTCTGGTCGTTGTCGAATCCCTCGCCGTTCATCGCCGCACGAGCACGGATCAAGGAGGTCCCGTTGGGCAGCGTCAGGTTCGCATCACCTTCGATATGGATCGGGATGAAGATGTCCGGCCTCCCTCCCTGATAGCCGTCCCAGCCGTCGCTGGCGTTGACCACCCAGGTGCTGTTCCAGTGCTTCATCGGCTGCAACGTGCTCGGTTGCCAGACCACCGTGAGGTTGCTCGCCCCGGTGTTGTTGATGGTGAAGTTGGCCGTCGCCACCTCTCCTGGCATCAGGATGTTGAGATTCGCCTCGCGATGCTGGCCGTGGTTGAACCCGGGCATCCAATAGGCGGGTGAGACGAGCAGCGTGTCGTTGGAGCCGTTGATGGAGGATACCGCTTGCGCCGCATCGAACCATCCGGCCCCCTGGACGAGCGGGTCGTAGCCGCGGTCCTGTGCCGTGGACATGATCACATCGCGCACCGTCTGCGAATCGGGATAGACACCCCAGCGTTGGAACCAGGCGTCGTAGACGAGCGCAGTCAATCCCGCAGCAACCGGCGTCGCCAGCGAGGTTCCCGCCCAGGTGGTGGGCGCCGAATTGGCATTCCCAACCTCATTGAGGGTCCGGTCACCGGTCGCTGACCAACCCACTGCGACGATATCCGGGTCAAGCCGCCCAACTGAGTTGGGTCCACGATTAGACCATGCCGCGGTGTCACCCCATGTACCACCATGGGGTTCACCGACCAGACTGGAGAACGCTCCCACGGAGAGCACGCCGTGAGCCCCACCGGGAGAGACGACGGTTCCGTAGCCGTGTCCGCCGTTTCCGAGCGCCACCGTGAAGGTTGTCTTCGGAGCGTGTACCCGGGTGAGCC
>JAKUTA010000192.1 GCA_022447885.1 Candidatus Poseidoniales archaeon
CACTGCCTGTGCTCGGCTGGCAGGCGTGGAGATTCGCTCATCCCGGTCTGCTGCCGTCGGAGCGCACCTGGCTGGCGACCTACATCGCGGTCGGAGGCGTGCTCACCCTCTTCCTCATCCTGTTCATCTGGGGTTGGATGTTCCCGCGGATGATCTCCGCCGCAGAGATTGCCGTGACGATTGAGGGCGTTGGTCTGCACTACGACGTGGTAGCCCTGTTCCAGATGGCCCTGGCGATGAGCTGGCTCCTGCTGCTCGTCGCGCTCGCTGTGCTGGCGCTCGCCCTCGCCCGCATGCTCGGACTGGTCGGGGACGACCCGCTGGACATCATGCGCATCCGCATCCACTTCGTCTCAGTGGTGCTGCTGTGGGTGGTCACTCCCGACGCGTTCTCCGGGCTGTTCCTGCCCACCGCGCTGCTGCTCGTGTGCACCACCGAATGGTCAGCCGGCCGGCTGCCCGTGCCGGCGAGCGGCCGCGGGAGGCCACCGACCTCGGTGCTCGATGCCGAGGGCGGAGTCCATCGGGTGGGACTCGTCTGCTGCGGCTGCGCCGGCGCATGTCCCCAACCACAGGCCGAGCGAACTCCGGCGACCGTCGGGCTGCTGCCGACAACAGCGCTCTGCCTTTCGTTCGCACAGCAGGAGACGGTGATCGAGCGAGCCGTACGCGAAGGGTGGACGGATATCTGCATCACCGGCTGTGATGGCACCCCGCTCCCCTACCGCTTGAAGCGAGCGCTCGACAACCGCGGCGTCAACCTGACCGGGCTCGATCGCCTGTCAGGACCGCGTACAGGGGATGGGATGAATGCGGAGGCCGCTGAGTTCGCAGACCGTGTGGACCTCGCTCGCGCGCGGCGCGCCTGGTCGCCCGCCGCCATGCGTCGGGCGCAGTTGGCGGCTCTCTCCGACGTCGATTCAGCCGCCATCTCCCCCACACTCGTGTTCGCACCCGCTTCCGGTGCTCTCCCATGGGGTGACAAACTCGCCCAGAACGAGGTACTGCTCGCTGGAAAGGGTTTCGTTCCCGAAGGGTTGGACTTCGCTGTCAGACTCGCTGAGTAGCCGCCCGACTCGGGCTATCATTCAAGACGGACCCGCGGAACGGGTTTCCCATGCGAGCGCGCTACGCAGTGCCGCTGGCACTGCTCATCCTCCTAGGTGGGTGGTGGACCGCGCAGGACCCGACCCGTCTCGGACCGGTGTGGGATGTGCTCGAGGAACATATCGGCGTCGTCGTCGACGATGCAGAGCTCGTGCAGTTGCAGCCCAACGAACGCTGGTTGGTGATCGTGATCGATTTCCCAACCGCTCCGGTCGGCCCGACGCGCAACATCGAGCGCGCCAACACGATTCTCACCGGCGTCAGCGGAGGCGACGACTACATCTCGCAGCTCAGCGGGGAGCAGTCCAGCCTCACCGTCGACGTGCTGCCGGATGTCTATCACGCCTCCAAGAACGTGCAGCACTGGGGGGCTGACGCCGATGGTGAGCGGGACATCGGGGAGACTGGGTCGGACGGACCGGCTGGCCTGGCGGCTGATGTCCTGAGGAATTCGTTGGGAGGGGTGGACCTCTCACCGTATGACCTCAATGGCGACAACTGGGTCGACCGGGTGCTGCTGCTGCACACGGCCAACGCACAGGAGGATTCTGGAGGTAGTGGCACGATCTGGAGTCATTTCGGGGCTCTGCCCGTACCGGTGGTCGTGGGTGACATGCGCTTCGACCACTACACCATCGCCTCGTTCGACTCAGGATTGGGCACCATCATGCACGAGATGCTGCACCAGATGGGCGGCATCGACCTCTACGACGTCCACGGGTCGGGAACCGGCGAGGACTGGAATGGCGTAGGTGACTGGGACATCATGGCGAGCGGGAACTGGAATGGGAATGGGCGCACACCCGCACTGCCTTCACTGGCCTCGCTGGACCTCATCGGCGCCGACCGGATCACCGAGGTCGTCATGGGTACATACGCGCAGTCCTACATCCTCAGCCCCCTCTCGAACCGCGGCACCGGTCTCGAGATAGCGCTCGGCCCTGATGAGCGGGTGCTGATGAGTTATCGAGCTGACAGCGGATTCGACTCCAAACTCCCCGGAGCAGGATTGCTGGTGACGATACAGGACGAGTCCGTGGGTGCCATCGACCAGAATCTCGTGAACACCGACCCGCAGATGCCGTGGCTCTACGTGTTGGAGGCGGATGGCGATGGCGGGTTGCTGAATGGCGACGACCAGGGCGTCGAGGGCGACCTTTTCCGAGAGGGTGACAAGTTCGGGGCCGAGGGCAGACCGGTCATCGACCACCGAGGGCGCAAGGTGTCGTGGACCGCTGAGGTCGTCTCGATGAGCGATCAGCAACTCGTGGTCAACTTCAGCGCATCCGGAAGCCCGGGGTTCGACGTGCTGCCGCCGCATCAGCCGCTCCAACTGCTTCCCGGAGAAGGGATCCCAGTCATCTGGAGCCTCGCCGGCTCCTCCTCCTGCTCACCCACCCTGTCGCTGGTATCGACCGATGGTCGGCAGGTCACCTTCGATGGTTCGGGGGACACGCTCTCCAGCGACAAGCCGAGCGCCGACTACGAGATCAACTGGCAAGGGCAAGGGGCCGCCGGCACCGCTGGTCGCTTGGTCGGCAACGCCACCTGCACGCCGGAGGGGCCGGCGATCCAGTTGGACATCCCCTGGTATGTCATCGGTGCGCTGCTGCAGATGGAGGAGTTCGAGTATGACATCCCCGTCAAGGAGCTCTCCACCGTCAGCATACCGCTCACCTTCAAGGGCGGCGGATCAGGTGATTTCGACGTGCGCATCGAAGGGCCATTGTCGCGCATAGCAACTGCACCTGCCGGCACACAGGTCCTGTCCGACGGCTCGGAGATCGAACTGTCGATCGACCCCAAAGGCTTGCTGATGCCGGGGATGGTCGCCAAGGGTGAGGTCGTTCTGCGCGACGCCGATGGGCTGGAGCAGTCGTTCACAGTCACTCTGATCGCCGAGGGATTCGAGGGCGGTGGGGAGCTGGTGCGGCTGCTCTCTGAGCCCAGCAACCTGATCATGATCGCAGCAGCAATGCTGGCGTTCTCCTTCCTGCTCAGCATAACCAAGGCGGGCAAGGACCGGAAGAAGAAACCCAAGAGAGGTTGGGGAAGGAGCAGGAAGGGGAAACGTGACACCGGGGACTTCTCCATCGCATCTGCCCTCCGTGGGCCCCCGGACGAGGGGGTCGCAGGTGTGAGCGGGGGTGGAGTCCTTGCCACCACCGGGGTCACCACCATCGAGGACGCTGGCTCCATGGACCGG
>JAKUTA010000193.1 GCA_022447885.1 Candidatus Poseidoniales archaeon
TCGAGCAATCTGACCCGAACTCTGTCTGCGAGTTTCGGACCGTCTTCCGAGTGGTGACCGATATTCCAGGCCAGCCAAGGTGCGACCAGCGTCAGGAACACAACGTACGCACTCACAGGGTTGCCGGGCAGCCCGAACAGGGGCGTTCCGTTCCACAGACCGAACAGCGGGGGACCACCCGGGCGGATGCGCACCCGCCAGAAACGACCATCACCCGCAGTCTCCATCAATCGACGCACGAGGTCCCAGTCACCCATGCTGACACCTCCACTGGTGATGATCACGTCGCATTCCTCGGCGGCGCGCGTCAACGCGGCGCGCAGTGCATCCAACTCATCGATGACGAGTGGAAAGCGGACGGGTTGACAGCCGAGCCTGTGGCAGAGGCCGGCGAGCGCGTGCGTGTTCGATTCCCACAGTTCATTCTCACCGAGTGGCTCGCCTGGGGGTATGAGTTCGTCTCCCGTGCTGATCACCGCCACCTTCGGTGGAACGATGACAGGGACGGTCGCATGACCCATCGTGCCGGCGAGCGCGAGACGTGGTGGTGTGAGTTCGACTCCCGCTGGAAGCCCTTCCTCACCCTCCTCGAGATTCTCCCCGCGGATGCGGATGTAGTGGGGCCGCGCCGGTCCTGTGATCAGAACCTCGTCGCCGTCCACCTCGCTGTCCTCGACCATGACGATGGCATCCGCTCCCTCGGGAATCGCCGCGCCGGTCATCACCCGAGCAGCCTCTCCATGGCCGACTGGCGGGGCTGCTGCAGCGCCGGCTTGGCCTGTACCCACTACTCTGAGACGGGTTCCTTCCTGCTCGCAATCACTCGCCCGCACGGCCCACCCGTCCATCGCCGAGTTGTCGAAACGAGGGTCGGCGGCGAGCGCACACAGTGGTTTGGCGAGCACCCTGCCATGCGCCTCGTCCAAGGAGGCCTCCTCCGTGGCCACCGAGATGCTGACCGCCCCGGCCAGCTCAAGTGCTCGCTCGATGCTCACACCCGTCTCCATCGGTGGTTGCAACGAGCATGCGTGCTTGATTCCGTCGCATGACATCTCCGGGCGAGAGTTGATGAAGAATTGTCGGAAGGAGTCGGATGATGGAGAGTCTGGAACTCGTCCTGCTGCTGTTCGGTCTGCTGCTGATAGCCGCCCTGTATGCATCAGTAGGTCATGGGGGCGCCTCTGGCTACCTCGCCCTGCTCTCGCTCTCGACATTGGCGTCGATGGATCCGGTGTGGCTGAAACAACACGCTTGGTCGCTGAATCTAGTGGTGGCGGCGATCGCCTTCTGGCATTACCAACGAGAGGGTTTCCACCTGCCGCGGCTGACCATTCCGTTCGTCGTCGCCAGTATCCCACTCGCGTTACTGGGTGGATACCTGAGTGTTGGTGGTTCAATCTACGACCTGCTCTTGTCCCTCACTCTGCTGTGGGCCGCCTGGCGCCTGTGGGGTGGACCTTCCGCAGCCGATGCGGATGATGTGGTCACGCCCTAAGCAAAAGCGGCTGTACCTGTAGGTGGAGCAATCGGTCTGGTCAGTGGGCTGATAGGGGTCGGAGGCGGCATCTTCCTCACACCGATCCTGCTGCTCAAGCGCTGGGCGACGCCGAAGCAGGCGGCGGCCACGAGTGCACTGTTCATCTGGGTCAACTCCCTCGCGGGATTGGCCGGTTCCTACGCTTCTGGGGAGATGCAACTCGAACTGGAACTGCTCATCCCATTCCTCGCCGCGGTGTTGCTGGGTGGCTTCATCGGCTCGCGTTACGGATCTGTGGGGGCACCTGAATCGAAGGTGCGCAGATTGTTGGTGCTGGTGCTCATCGTAGCAGCGACGAAACGACTGTTCGAGACATTCATCTGAAGTATGGATGAGTGGAGAAAATCACTCGTCGAAGCCGACCTTGTCCTCGTTGCCACATTCTTCTTGGGCGCAGATGACCTTGTAGCGGTCCCGCTTCGGCCGGGGGATCTTATTCATCGCCCCGCACATGGAACACTGATGCATCACGATATCAGGAAGAGTTTCCGTGCTGGCTTCCGCCGCCGCTTGGCTCGTACCGGTGGTTGTCCATCCAAGAGCGTCTTGGTACTCGTCCTTCTTCTTCTTGATACCGCGGCTGCGCAATGTAAGCTTCATCTTCCGCTTGCGCCGCTTGCGCTTACCACCTATCGCGAGTCGCTTGCTAGTGCCCTTTGCAGGTGCTGCTTTTCTTCGACGCTTCCTCGCCATCAGAACCAAGTCAGCGGAGATGCGGTGCCCTATTAGACCGTTGGCACACTCTCTTCATCACCGCAGGAAGTGAAGTCAGATGGTGTACGATTCGTGATTGCGCGGCATGTGAACTCGCACACCTTCCTTCTCCAGCAAGGCTGCGAGAGTGGGCCGAACATCCGGATCACTGTGGAATAAGATGACGTCAGGGGCTCCAGTAGCCAGAGCAAATTCGAGCAGTTGCTTCTGGCCAGCATGGTTCGACAAGGCGAAACGGTCCACTTCCAAAGGGATGTCAGTGAGTTTACCGAATATCTGTAGACGACCGGACTCTGTGAGCAAGCGCCCACCGCTGCCCTCTGCCTGGTATCCCGTCAGGAGGATGGCGTTACGCTGGTCATTACGCAGTCGATTCAAGTACCAGAGAGATGGGCCGCCGTCGAGCATTCCACTGGTGGTGACGATCACGTCAGCGGACAATGCCTTCTTGCGGTCTGACTTGCTGCTCACTCTCTTGGACCAATGGAACACCTCCTTCAATCTCTTGGGATCGTTGACGAACTCCGGATTCTCGAGGAATGTCTTGGTCACACGCTGGCCCATGCCATCGAAATGCACGTTGAGTTTCAGCTTGGACTTCCACAGCAGCGTCAACACATCCTGAGAGCGCCCATTGGCGAAAACCGGAACCAGAGCGGTCCCGCCTCGTTCCACCACCTCGACGACGCGGTCGATGAAGCGCTGCTCTTCTGCGGCACGTTCTGGATGATCCGAGCCACCGTATGTGGCTTCCATGAACAGAACATCCGCCTGTACGGGTTGAGCTCCATGGGTTGTGGGAGAATCGCGCGTGTCGAAGTCCCCGGTCCAGAGGATCTTTCGGTCGGGTGTCTCGATCTCGTACATCACCGCACCCACGACATGCCCGGCTATGTGCGAGCGCCAGCGCCAACCACCGATGTCATTCCACACACCTGTAGGAGGAGACTGCAAGTAACCCAGGGCTTCCTCGAGGTCCCGCTTGTCCCAAGGTAGTGGATCACCCTCGATGCTGCTCACCTTGTACGAATCACGCCAGAGCATCTCGGCAAGGTCAGC
>JAKUTA010000194.1 GCA_022447885.1 Candidatus Poseidoniales archaeon
GATCCCTCTCGAATCCACACAGCGTGCAGATCTCCATTGCCGTCGATGGCCAGTGCCGGTGAGTGCTTCTGGTTGACACCACCGATACCGAGTGGAGCGGGTCCGTTGGCGATCTCACCATCATCACCGATCTGGGCGTACATCACCTTCGTGCCGTTCTCTATCCAGAACACATGGAACGAGCCGTCCGCATCGCCGACCATCGCGGGGCCATCGATGTCACCTGAAGATAACAGCAGCACCTCGAGCGGTGCTGCAGTCCCTTCGCTCTCAGGGCTGGCCGCCACGGGTGATGCCACGAACAGGGGGCTGGCCGATGCGAGCAGCATCAGCGCGCAGAGGAGCAGGGGTCGCAGAGAAAGTCGCCGCATACACACACCTGTGGACAGCGATTCACGACCCTCTCGGGTTCTTGACATTGCCCCCGCCATGTCAGTCCGAATGATGGCGCAGCACGAGGTTGCGAGCGGCCCATACCTCATCCACCCGTCCCACAGGAGTGGTGTGCGGGGCGGACTTGACGATATCGGGGTCTTCTCCGAGAACGGTGAGGAAGGCAGCGGCGAAATCGTCGAGCACCTCCTTCGATTCAGTCTCCGTCGGTTCGATCATCAGGCATTCGGGAACGATCTGCGGGAAGTAGAGCGTGGGGGCCATGTAGCCATGGTCGAGCAGCCGTTTGGCGACATCCCTGCCGGTCACACCGGTGGCCTCCTTGACAGGACTCAGGCTCAGGGTGAACTCGTGCTTCACCACCTCGGCGGGTGCTCCATCCACGGGCATGGCGGGAATCTGTTCGGCCTGCTCAGGGGAGGGGTTGAGAATCCGATGGCGCAGGTAGTTGGCATTCAGCACCGCGTGCTCGCTCATCCTCTCCAGCTCACGGCCATAGCGCCGATAGAACGCCCACGCCCGCACCACCGCCGCCGCATTCCCATGCCACTGCTGCACCTTCCCGATGCTCTGGGGGGGGTCCACCCAGGTGTACGACCAACCATCTATTCCTCCTCCATGGGGTGCCTTGACCTGCTCGACCACTGGTTTCGGCAGGAAGGGCGCCAGATGTTCCTTCACCCCGATCGGGCCGCTTCCGGGTCCGCCGCCGCCGTGCGGCTGGCTGAACGTCTTGTGCAGGTTGTAGTGCACCGCATCGAATCCCATCAGGCCGGGGTCGGTCTTGCCGAGGATGGCGTTGAAGTTGGCCCCGTCGTAGTACATCTGGCCGCCGGCGGCGTGCACGATGGCCGACGCCTCGGCGATGTCCGGCTCGAACACGCCGAGGGTGCTCGGATTGGTGATCATCATGGCGCAGGTGTTGTCGCCCACGACCGCTCTGAGCGCGTCGAGGTCGAGGCGGCCGTCGGCACCGCTGGGAATCTCCACGACGGAGCAGCCGCACATGGTGGCGCTGGCGGGATTGGTCCCGTGGGCGGAGTCGGGGACGATCACCTCGGTGCGCTCAGATTCACCAAGGGAGCGGTGATACTCCTGGATGCAGCGGATGGCGGTGAACTCACCTTGGGCACCGGCGGCCGGTTGCAGCGTCACCTGGTCCATCCCGGAGCAGTGAGCGAGCATCTCCTGCATCTCGAAGTAGATGGCCATCAGCCCCTGGAGGTGTGACTCGGGCGCAAGTGGGTGGATGTCGTTCATGCCGGGCAACTGGACGATGCGCTCGTTGAGACGCGGGTTGTGTTTCATGGTACACGAGCCTAGCGGATAGAATCCGGTGTCGCTGCCGAAATTGCGCGTCGACAGCCAGGTGTAGTGGCGCACGAGCTCCGGCTCGGAGGCCTTGGGCCAGTGTGGAAGAGCCTTGCGCCGCATGTCCTCGGGGATGCACTCCCGGGCGGATTCTTCGTCGAGCAGAGGAGGTGGCTGCGCGTAACCGGCGCCAGCGGCGCCCTTGAACTCGAACAGGTCGCTCATCCGTTCACCTCCGCGCACCAAGCCGCCAATCCATCAGCCAAGGCGGTGATGTCCGATTCCGTGGTCTGGTCCGTCGCCGTGATGAGCAGCCATGACTCGTCAGCGCCCTCGCCCATGATGTCCCGTAGGGCAAGACCACCGGTCACGCCACCCGCATCCAAGAAGGCGAGTGCATCAGCGGCTGGACCGGGAAGCACCACTGTGAACTCGTTGTAATGAGCTGCCTCAGGATGGAGTTGTTCGATGCCCTCGATGGCGAGCACCGCATCCTTGGTCCGCGCACAGGCGGCCGCGTTACGCACAGCCAGCCGTTCGAGTCCCTCGGGTCCGAGCAGCGCCATGTGCATCGCTCCCATCAGGGCGATGAGCGTCTCGTTGGAACAGATGTTGCTGGTCGCCTTGTGCCGGCGGATGTGCTGCTCGCGCGTCGACAGGGTGAGCGTGAACGCCCGCTGTCCGGATTCGTCCCGCGTGAGCCCGACGATCCGCCCTGGCATCTGCCGGAGGTAAGGGTCACGACAGGCGAACAGACCGTAGATCGGCCCGCCACCGGTCGGACCGATGCCAAAGCACTGCCCTTCGCCGACGACGATGTCCGCGCCCCAATCTCCAGGAGGTGCGATGACCCCGAGCGAGCTCGGGTTGACTCCGACGATGAGCGCGGTGTCCTCGCCGAGGATGGCCTTCAGTTCGGCGAGACCGGGGTCTATGACGCCGAACGGATTGGGCTGCTCGACGTAGACTGCAGCACACCCCGCCGCCTCCTCGGCTGCCCCGAGATCGATGAACCCCTCACTTACACACAGGAACCGCAACTCGATTCCCGCACCCTGAATGTAGTTCTCGATGACAGACCGGCGGTTCTCAGGCGTCCATTCCGGGACGTAGATGACATCTGGTCTCGCCGCCTTGCCGCTGTGCACCCTGACGGCACAGGTGATCGCCTCCGCCGCCGCGGTCGAAGCGTCATACATGCTCACGTTGGCGACAGGCAGCGCCACCAGTTCGCTGACCATCGTCTGGAACTCCCACATCGCCTGCAGCATCCCTTGGCTGACCTCGGGCTGGTACGGCGTGTAGGCGGTCAGGAACTCGCCGCGGGTCGCGAGCATAGTCACCATCGTGGGCACGAAGTTCTGGTAGAGACCGGCCCCGATGAAACTCGGTCGGCTGGTCAATGGCACGTTCTTTGCGAGCAGCCTCTGTGCATCCGCCCAGATCTCCTCCTCCGACTGCGGCCCGGGAAGGTCGAGCGGCTCGGTGCTGCGCACAGATTCGGGAATGTCCGAGAACAGGTCGTCGATCGTCGCCAGCCCGATGGCGTCGAGCAGTTCCTGCTCTCTGCCCAGATTGGGGAGTTGGTCAACCACCAGACGCAC
>JAKUTA010000195.1 GCA_022447885.1 Candidatus Poseidoniales archaeon
ATCATCCGTACGGTCGTAGACATGGGTGACGGACGACTGGCCATGGGAACCCACAACGGACACATGGATCTGCTCAATTCTTCCGACCGCCCCAGCGCACTCGCGCGCTTCTCCAACCTCGGAAGCGTGGTAGGGGTACAGAAGGGTGAGGGGTCATCCTTCCGCGTGCTGACGGCGGGCATCAGCATGTTTGACGTGGTGCTGTTCGCTCTCGACAGCGACGGTGACGGCCATGTCGACACGGTTGATGACTTCCCGAACGATGCAACTCAGCACACCGATTCTGACGGTGATGGCTATGGTGACGACCCGCAGGGAAACAACTCAGACGCATATCCCTTCGACGCCACACAGTGGTCCGACCGTGATGGTGATGGCTACGGTGACAACGTGGATGGTACCAACGGTGACGAGTTCCCAGACAACCCTGATCAGCACGTGGACACGGACGGGGATGGCTACGGGGACAACCCGCTCGGTCAGGATGGAGACAGATATCCCAACGATTCGACGCAGTGGAGGGACAGCGATGGCGATGGCTACGGTGACGAGCAGGGAGGAAATGCTCCCGACGGTTGTCCCGATCTGGCAGGTAATTCATACGCCGACCGGGTCGGGTGCCCGGATTCCGATGGCGACGGCTTCAGCAATCCCCTCGAGGGCGACCCGACCTGCTCCGCGGCCAATCCGGATGGGGCTGATGCGTTCAAACTGGAACCCACCCAGTGGTGCGACAACGATGAGGACGGCTATGGGGACAACGCCACCGGCGACAAACCGGACTTCTGTCCCAGCGAATGGGGCAACAGCACTCGAGCGGTGGTCTACGATTCAGTGTTGCAGAGGTATGGCACGATGCAGCGCTACGGCTGTCCCGATAACGACGGCGATGGATACGAGGACAGCAGCGAGAGTCGTGAGCCTACCGACCTGACCACCAACAAGAGCGAGTGGGTTGACAGCGACAAAGATGGTTGGGGGGACAATGCTGACTGGGACGACTTCGACCCGACCGTGCGCACACAGATGGAGTACTGTCTGAAGCACCCGACGGCGTACTTCGCCTGCGACGGACTCGACCTGCCGGAAAACAACTCAGCCAATGTGTCACAACCTGAGGGGGAGACCGGTGCATCGTGGGAGCAGTTGGCCAAGGAGTTCGCGAAAGTCGGGGGTTCGATCGGTGCCGTGGCCATCGCCATCATCCTGATCGTCTGGGGTCTCGTCTCAGTGGTGCGCACCGCTGCCGCCAAGCGGCGCCCGGACGCACAGTACGACCATCAGGACGCCACCCAGGAACTCGAGGCTTCAGAGGAGGGAAGCGGGTTCGAGACGCGTGGGGGCATCATAGAGGACAAGGCGTGGGATGACGAACCGCTCGGCAGTGGAATCTCACAGGATGTACCATCTGCCGCGCCCACCGCGGACTCATTCAAGGACGAGGATGATGAGGACGAGCCGGACACCTCCCCGCCGAGCGAGTCCGTCGAAGAGGAATCGGAGCCTGAGCCTGAGTTAGATTGGGACCCCGAGCCGACTCCCGAGCCGTCCTCCGCGCCAGAACAGGAGCTTGGGGAAGCGATGACCGAACTCCCAGCCGGCGCGCCGGAACTTCCCGAGGGAGGACTGCCATCAGGATGGACGATGGAGCAGTGGGCGTACTATGGCCACCAGTGGCTGTCGTCCCAGGACGAGCAGTAGCAGGTCAGCCGAACAGACGCCTGACGGTGGTCGTCTCGCGGCGTCGTGTCGCAGCCTCAGTGGAACACCACTGGGAGCCGGGCGCGGAACTCGCCGAGTTCCGTGCCGCTGATGCCACCGCCCTCATCTCCCGACAGGCCGGTGGTCAGCATCCAGAGCAGTGTGTTCCACGTCCCGCTGGTCGCGTGCAGCTCGATCTGGTTGCATGCAGCCAGTTGGAGCAGGGTACTCTCCTCGCTGTCCTCATCGAACAGTCCGGTGACCAGCGTCCTCGCATCGACCCAGTATGCAGGAGCCTGACCCTTCATGCGTGTCACTCCTCGTACGGAGAGAGGTCGAGCCGGGCGATCAGGCCGGCGACATCGATGTCGTCCAACTCGGTTATACGTGAGCGCAACCGATCTCCGTCCGTTTGGATGTGAATCAGCCGGTGCGCCTTGAGCATGTGCAGCAGCAGTTCGTCGACGCTGCTGAAATTGCCCAGCGCGCGCATCGAATTCAACTGCCTGCGCACCTCGAAACTCACGCTCACCGAAGTCATGTCTGGGGATCCCATCTGTTCACCGAAGGGGCGTTGCCACCCCGGGTTATAGAAGCGTGACGGTCTAATCTGACCTCAACCGCTCGCTTCCGAGCGATATCTGCGCTTTCCGGGCTATAGATGTCGCTCATCGAGCCGAGATTTCAGTCACCCGCGCTTATCTTGCTCTTCTTCAGTATATTCTCATCAGTGATGCCATATTTCTTCCGCACCTTCTGCACGCGGCGATGGACCTCGCGCCCCAGGGACCAGTAGGCCTGGCTTCCCTTGTTGCGCCGCGTCGGGCTTTCCAGCAGGGTGATCGGTGCGCCATTGCGAGGGGCATCGGCAACTTTGGTGTTACGCGGTACAATGGTCTGGAACACCTGTTCGTCGAAGTACTTGCGCACCTCTTCTACAACGAAGTTGCACAGTTTGGTGTCCGAGTACATCGTCAGCGCGATGCCGAACAACTTCAGGTGCGGATTGATGCGGCGCTGGACCAGCTTGATCGAGTTCATCAGGCTGCTCATGCCCTCGAGTGCATAGTACTCGGTCTGCACCGGGATCAGGATCCAGTTGGCCGCCGCCAGCGCGTTGATGGTCAGCAGTCCAAGGCTCGGCGGCGTGTCGATGATGATGTAATCGAACTCCTCCACGGCGGTGGCGAGCCCCTCCTTGAGGCGGGTCTCGCGACCGATGCGCGTCGCCAACTCGATCTCCGCCCCGGACAGCTGGATGTTGGACGGCAGCAGCCAGAGGTTGTTCACCTTCAGGTTCTTCGGGAACTTCTTGCCCGGATGCAGGCTGGTCCAGGTCGCCCTGATCTGGTCGGAGATGAACTCGGGATGACAGAGATACTCCTCGAGCACCGGCAGCTCCTCGCCCAGGTCATTCATCAGCAGGTCGTAGACCGTGCGATTGATCTTGCTCTTGTCGATGCCGAACGAGGTGGAGGCGTTCCCCTGTGGGTCGAGGTCGACGAGCAGCACCTTGCGTGGTGGGATGCCCATCTTGGGGTTGCCCTCGGCGAGCAC
>JAKUTA010000196.1 GCA_022447885.1 Candidatus Poseidoniales archaeon
TCCCCCGCTTCGCCACCGCCATCAACGAGGTGCGCTACGGTGCGCTGGTCTTCGATGGCGCCAGCCCGACATCCACCGGGGTGTTGTTCGAGGACATCAACACCTCCAGCGTGCTCATCATCGATCTCGCTTCGCCACACTTCGTTGGAGGGACGTTCACCGTCGGAGTCGAGGCGCGCGTCGAGTCCCTGCTCGGACAGGCCATCCAGGCATACGGTGCAGGCACACCCAACAATCCGGTGACTCTCGACAGCCCGGTGTTCATTGGCACCTCCTCCGGCTGCAGTTCGCAGGACAACGGTCGCCACGTCGTCTGGGCGCAGAAGTCGTTCCTGAACATCGACCATGGCGTGGTCGCGGGTGGGGATTACGGATATCGCTACACTGATTCCGCGGGGCTGATAACGAGCAACACGATAACGACGGATTGCACCGGAATCGATGTCAACGGAAGGCGTACGATTCTCGGCTACGACTACGAACTGTTTGCTAACTTCAACACCATCTCAACGGCCGACAACTCACCGCTCACCGCCTACGACGGTGCTCTGGTGACCTTCGAGGACAACGTGATGGAAGGGGCTGACGATGGGTCGGGGATCCAGGTCGTATCGAACTACCCGGAACTGGCGGAGGTCAGGCTCAGTCGCAACATCATCGGCCCCATCGGTGGCTACAATGGAATCTGGGGTGTCGGCTATGTTGACATCATCGCCGACAACAACACGTTCTTGGACATCAATCGCGAACCGGTCATCATCGGTGAGTACCACTTCGGTGACAACGGATGGGCGGTCTCTGGGCCACAGCCCGCCCGGGGATGGTTCGCGGACAACACCTTCAGTAACGTGAGCGGCACGTGTGAGAGTGAGAAGGTGTGGGACGAAGAATTCACCTGCCCTGTGTTCCACCTGTTCCGCTCAAGTGTCAGCATCCATCGCAACACCGTGTACAACGCCCAAGGTGATGTCATCCGGGCGATCGGGGCGATCATCGACGTTCAGGACAACACGTTCACCGCTGCGGGAGTGGGCGCACGCATCGTTCAGCACGACGTGCCGAGCGGCCCACAGTACGGATCGCTCGCCTTTTTCTCGCGCAACGTCTGGAACAACGTCTCGCAGGTGTACAACATCTCAGAGAGTTCGGTGACGGTTCAGTCCGAGTTGATCCCCAATCCGACTTCGAGCACCACCTATCCGGTGGAACTCCGTTGGATCAGTGCTGATGCCGATCCGCTCAACGGTTGGGGAAACAAGCTCGACCTCGCACCGACCCAGATCATCCCGCCTCGCAACTTCCCGTTGTCACTCGATATTGTGAACAACTCGACGGTGTTGACGTTCGCCAACCTGACGAACTTCGACCTCTCCAAAGCGCATATCGCCCAAGCGGCTGGTACGTGGTCGGTTCAACTCAGGAGGGCAGAACTGGTGCGCTTCCGCGCCACGGTCAACGGCGTACGCGTCGGAGGTGCATCTGTATTGCTGGAAGATGCTCACGGCAACGACATGTACGCTCTGACCACAGACCCATTCGGTTTCACGCCATGGGTGGCACTCCCCTCCGACTTCCACCTAGACATCAGGGGCAATGGTGACAATCCTGACGACTTCGCAGACGACCCGGGAGAGAATTCCTGCAGCGATGGAATCGACAACGACGGAGACCTCCTTTACGACCTGGCTGATCCTGATTGCCAGCAGGGGCTGGGAACACGTGAGTTGTCGAAGTACTACGTGACCACCTACAAGTTCGGCAAGGGCTACGAGAAGCACTCGTTCAACCTGACCGGGACCTTGGACAATGTCATCTCGCTGGACAACATGGCGCCATCAGTCACGGTCACCCAACTCGACGGGCACTCTTTCAAGCGTCTGGTCAACTTCACCGGCTCTGGATGGGACGGCAACATCGGCACTGGGATCTTCAACACCGACGAGCAGGCGCGCTGGGAGCAGAAGGGAACCATCGAGCGCATCGAGATCAAGACGCCCTCATCCAGTTCGTGGAATGACACGCGTTACGCGGTGGACGACAGCGGCGCGAACGGCGAGGTGACCAGCAACAACCGGCCGTTCCGCATCTGGCACTTCGAGCATGACATGTCACTGGAACCAGAGAACGACTACACCTTCGAGTTCCGTGCTTGGGATGGTGTCGACTACAGTCTACCCGTGACGCGCACGATAAGGCTCAACAACCAGGCTCCCGTCATCTTCGTTCAAACACCGACGGATGGTTCGATGTTCGATTCAGGCATCGTCACCTTCAGTGGGACGGCCAGCGACCCGTACAACGGCGTCTACGGCAGTGACATCGATGACATCCACTTCGAGATCAGTTCATCGGTGTTCAACACGACAACGGTCCCTGTGGTCGGAGGACCGATCTGGTCGTGGGACTGGAACTTCTCCGGGATGCCGAAAGTGCGTACAGATTGGACGTTCCGCATCTGGGCGTCCGACTCATCGTTCTGCCGCGGGGTGATCGGTGAGTGCACCCCGGTCGAGATCACCCTCGATATCGACAACACGAATGCGCCACCGCTCATCACGTTGATCGAACCCTATGACATGCAGGTCGTCCGCGCTGGGCCGGACACGGTCATCTCCGGCGTCGCCCGCGACACGGATGGCGAGGTTTCGAAGGTCGAGATCAGGATCCTCGATCCACAGGACGCGATGAACGAGCGCCCACCCGGACCCCATTCCGTCATCACCGACATCGCCCCCAACGGCGCATGGTCGACCACGTGGGACACCAGCAGGCTGGTGCACGATTTCCACTATCTCGTGGAGGCGCGCTCCAAGGATGGCCAGTTGTACAGCGGTTGGGCACGGAGGGAGATCATCATCGATAACCCACCTGATGCCAACAACCTCGCCCCGATCTATCTCGCCGAGGGAGAGACGGTGGATCTGCTCGACGGCACCTCGGTGACCCAGGAGCAGACCTGGGAGCCCAAGTACACCATCTTCTGCGATGAGAACAGCCAGGCGCAGGATCGCTGTGGTGTAGGAGCCAGCATCGAACTCGCAGGATGGTTCTACGATCCTGAGGGCGAGGACCTGAGCATCGAGGTGTGGGACGACCCGGACACCTACGAAGACGACCTGTGCGCCGAGCAGATCCAGATCGACGTCAACGGCAGAGCGACCTACAACCCGGTTGCGATGTCGTTCTACACACCCGACATGGCCGAATGGTCCTGCTTTGGCATGAAGTTCGTCGCCAAGGATCCTCACAACAGC
>JAKUTA010000197.1 GCA_022447885.1 Candidatus Poseidoniales archaeon
TACTATCTGCAGGGATTGATTGGTATCATCGCGGGAGTCGCATTCCGGTACAGTGGCTGGTTGATGCAGAACTTTGAACGAAAAGGGATTTACTTCACCTGGGGAATCCTCGGCATCTCCTTTCTGTTCGCAATAGTGTTGATGCCGGTCATGCCATATCCAGACGTTGAAGGAGTAGACTCGGAATCTATGAGGATGATTTCGGTCGGGGCTGGAGTGGTGGGTGGACTCTGCAGTAGTGGAATCTGTGGCGTGCTGACCGCCATTCCGCTGTTCATGAACAACCACGGCATGAAGTGAGCGCAGCCAGCAGGATGCGGACCAGAGCGGTGAGGCCGTAAGGCAGGTCAGGCGGTCTCGAGTTGCTGCTCGCGGCTGAGGTTCTCCAGCATGTCCGCCACGATCTCCTCCAGCCCGAACTCGTGCTCCCAGCCCCAGTCATCGCGCGCCACCGTGTCAACCACGGCATCCGGCCACGAGTCGGCGATCGCCTGGCGCTGATCGGGAACGTAGTGCACCTCGAATCCGGGAACTCGTGACGCGATCTCCGCCGCCAACTCATCGGCGCGGAACGAGACCGCCGCCAGGTTGTAACTCGCCGGACAGGTCAGCCGCTCGGCCGGCGCGTCCATGATGTCGAGCGTCGCGCGGATGGCGTCATCCATGTACATCATCGGCAGGCGCGTGTCGGCGCGCACGAAGCAGGTGTAGGGCTGCCCTTGGACGGCGGAGTGGAAGATGGCGACGGCGTAATCGGTCGTCCCACCTCCGGGGGGGGTTCTCCAGGATATCAGGCCGGGATAACGCAGCCCGCGCACGTCCACCCCCTGTGCCTGGGCGTAGTAATCAGCGAGCAGCTCACCAGCCACCTTCGTCATCCCGTACATCGTCGTCGGGTGCAGAACCGAATCCTGGGGCGCCTCCGAAGGGACATCGGGCCCGAAAACCGCTATCGAGGAGGGAGAGAACACGCGCAGGTCACGCTCGCGAGCCAGTTCCAAGACGTTCAACAGGCCTCCCATGTTGACATCGAAACAGACCACCGGGTTACTCTCGCCGGTCGCTGACAGGATTGCCGCCAGATGGTAGACCGTGCCTATGTCGTGCTCCTCCACGATGCGGGCGAATCCCTCGGCGTCGGTTACATCGCCTACCGCCGAGGGCCCGCCGTCGGCGACCTCGGGCGCCAGCGGTGTCGAGCGGTACATCGCCACCACGTCTTCAGCGGGGTACTTCTCGCGCAGCGCCAGCACCAGCTCGGTCCCGATCTGTCCCGCGGCGCCGGTCACCAGAACCCGCTGTCCACCCCCGCTGGTCATCGGCCGCCTGAGTCCTCAGCAGCACTTCAACTATCGCGGGCTGTTCTGCAGAAGCGAACCAGAGCCACGTTGCATCTCGTTGCGAGAGGTTCATGCTGAAACCGGCGAACCTTCATAGGCAACCCCCGACGGGTGCGTATCCCGTTGAGCGCGATGAGATACGTGATCGTGTCAGGCGGAGTTCTCTCGGGACTGGGCAAGGGCGTCACCGCCAGCAGTCTCGGAGTGCTGCTCAAATCGCTCGGCCTGCGCGTCACCGCGATCAAGATCGACCCCTACCTGAACACCGACGCCGGCACGATGTCACCGTTCGAGCACGGCGAGGTGTTCGTGCTCGACGATGGCGGCGAGGTCGACCTCGACCTGGGCAACTACGAGCGCTTCCTCGACATCACGCTCACACGCGACAACAACCTCACCACCGGCAAGGTGTACGCCAACGTCATCGAGGGGGAAAGGCGCGGCGACTACCTCGGCAAGACAGTGCAGGTCATCCCGCACATCACCAACGAGATCCAGGAGTGGATCGAGCGGGTGGCGAAGATCCCCGTGGACGGAAATGGAGCGGAGCCGGATGTATGCGTGGTCGAACTAGGGGGGACGGTGGGCGACATCGAGAGCGCCCCCTTCGTGGAGGCGTTGCGCCAATTCCAGTTCCGCGTCGGCCGCGAGAACGTCTGCTTCGTGCACGTCAGCCTGGTTCCCGTGCTAGGTGTGGTCGGTGAGCAGAAGACCAAGCCGACCCAGCACACCGTGAAGGAACTCCGTGGC
This sequence comes from Candidatus Poseidoniales archaeon, assembly GCA_022447885.1. Classification (GTDB taxonomy): domain Archaea; phylum Thermoplasmatota; class Poseidoniia; order Poseidoniales; family Thalassarchaeaceae; genus JAKUTA01. The sequence continues at coordinate 2,091 of JAKUTA010000197.1, forward strand.
GCCGGCATCACCGCCGACTTCCTCGTCTGCAGGTCCGAGAAACCGTTGGAAGACGCCACCAAGGAGAAACTCGCCCTGTTCTGCCACGTCGCCAAAGACCACGTGTTCAGCTCCTATGACGTCCCCAACCTGTACCACGTCCCGCTGATGCTCGAGGCTCAGGGGGCTACCCGCCTGCTGTGCGAGAAGTTCGGGCTGGACATGAGTCGCGAACGCCCGCTGATGGACCAGTGGAGAGAGATGACCGAACGGGTCGACTCGCTGGAGGGCGAGGTGAACATCGCCATGGTCGGCAAGTACACCGGGCTGGAGGACTCGTATCACTCGGTCATCAAGGCGCTGAACCACTCCGCCTTCTCGCTCGGCGTCCAGATGAGGATCACCTGGGTCAAGGCGGGCAACCTCGAGCCCGATGCTGAGCATGACTCACCAGAGGAGCACGCGAAGGCTTGGGCCGACCTGAAGGCGGCCGACGGCGTGCTGGTGCCGGGCGGGTTCGGCATCCGCGGCATCGAAGGCAAGGCGATCGCCGCACAGTACGCCCGCGAGAACAAGATTCCGTATCTCGGGGTCTGCCTCGGAATGCAGGTCGCCGTGATCGAGTTCGCCCGCAACGTGCTGGGGATGGAGGGGGCGAACAGCACCGAGTTCGACGAGAAGACCGCCCACCCGGTGGTCATCTTCATGCCCGAAGGCAGCACCACCCACATGGGAGCGACGATGCGCCTCGGCAGCCGCACGACCCTGCTGCAGAACTCCGGCTGCACAGCCCACAGACTCTACGGCGGCGCCATGGAGATCGACGAGCGCCACCGCCACCGGTACGAGGTCAATCCGGACATGATCGAAGCCCTGGAGGAAGCCGGGTTGAAGTTCGTGGGACGGGACCCCGAGGGCCAGCGCATGGAGATCATGGAACTCGATGGCCACCCCTTCTACTTCGGCACCCAGTACCACCCCGAGTTCAAGAGCCGACCCAACCGCCCGAGCCCGCCCTTCCTCGGACTCGTCCAGGCCGCTGTCGAGCACATGAACGCATGACCGGTCACTCGTCGGCGATTCCGCCGCGCGCGGTGTGTTGAAATATGGCTGGCTTCAGATGACCGACATGCGGACCAACGACGGACCCAGAACAGACATATTGGAGGGATCATACCA
>JAKUTA010000198.1 GCA_022447885.1 Candidatus Poseidoniales archaeon
CCTGCAACTCGGCATCCTCTGCTGCATGTTCCTCTACCTGATCTGCTGGGTGGGTACATCGGCACTCTGGGGTGAGCAGAAGATGGAGCCGGATCGTCTAGGTGTCTGGATGGGACTGGGGGCGCTGGTCGGACTGTTGTTCGGCTACGTCTCCGCCTACTTCGTCCTGTGACTCTGTGGGCTTCCCGCTGAGGAGCAGAGGAAGAGAGGAAGGGCTCACTTGGTTCGTGCCCTGAATACGCAGTCAACTCTCAAGGCAACTTTACGAAGAGTGTAATAGCGAGGTTATGAGGCGTTGGTGGTATGTTGATTGGCGATGAACGCTTACGCAGAATCGCCGTCATCCTGTTGCTCCTTGCCCTCATTCCCTCAATTGTCACCATACCCAGACTGATGGCGGGTGCCGAACACCCGCGCGAGATGTCGATCCTTCCTCCAGTGGAGCATGATCCACTCGCTTCGAAGGTGCTGCTCATCATTCTGGATGGTCTTCCCGCTTATGTCATGGATGATCCGGAGTACATGCCCAATCTCGCAAGTTGGCAGGAACATGGAGCGGTGATGGAGGTGCGCACGAGCGACATCACCCTGACCGGTGCATGCACCAAGGAACTCTCCACCGGTTTGCACGCCTCGCCCATGGATGCGGTGCGGAACTGGGAGGTTACCTACGATGGCGTCGATGACCCGCTTCATTACGCCGAGGCTTCTGGGTTGGATGTCGGCTTCACCGGTTTCTATGTCTGGTCCAACCTGTTCTCGGGAGAACAGTTCGAGCATCGTACCATCTACGACAGTGGATTCAGCGACGTCTATGATGCGGACAACAGGACGCTGGCGGTGGTGAATGAGTGGATATCAGGTGATGGGCCGGATGTGATCATCGCTCACCTCGGTGGTACAGACCATGCCGGACATATCTGGGGAATCGAATCAATCGAGTACAAGACGAAGATGAACATACTCGACTCGCAGCTGGATATCATTCGCAGATCCCTTCCCGATGATTGGGCGTACATGGTGACTGCTGACCACGGCATGACAGCCATGGGTGGCCACGCCATCAGCACTGGTGAAGAGGCCATGCGCGTGTATCTGTTAGGGACTGGAGAGGCGTTCTCGCCCGGGGCGACCGCTTCGATCACCCAGCGAGACATCAGCGCGCTGTTGACAGCCATCATCGATCTGCCGTTCCCCGTGTCCGCCGACGCCAGGATTCCGTTGGCTGTCCTGAACATCAGTGACGAGTCGAAATCCTCCTTGGAGGCCTGGAACTGGGAGGCTGCGGTGGCGCGCCAACAATGGTTGAGAGAGGAAGGGATGCACCACGCTGAGGGAGTGTCCGTGGACGTGATCGAATGGGAGGAACTGCCTGAGAACACCATGCGGGCTGGAGTGCTTGACGTGTCGGCAGCACTTGTGGCATTGGTTGGCGTGCTGGTGTTGTTCGTGTTGTTCAGCGGGTTCAGGTTCGAACTCAACCGCGGTACCGTCGTCGCATCCGGGGTCATCGCGGGCATCTGGTTGCTGAACCATCTGCTGTACACATTGGCGTACGACATGACCATCTTTGACATGAACACGAGATGGGTTCGCAAAGCGTTGGGGGTCGTCCTTCCAGCGTTCGCAACGCTGCTCATCCTGGTATCAGCGTTCAGGGGGGTCCGCGAGAGAATCGAATGGTTGGACTCGTCGTTGGACTGGTTGGAGCAGAAAACGACACCGTGGTTCCTCGGTGGTCTGTTGGCGATATCGTTGTGGCAGCCTGATGCCCGACTCAGCCCAGCATTGTTCTCCTTCTTCCTAGCACTGCTCACCATCAAGAATATCGAGGGGACGAAGAGCAAGGAGGCACGCTGGACGTTCTGGGGCTTGCTGGTCATATCCCTCTGGTCAATCTGGAATTACATACCGAAGGTCATCACCGGAAGTTCGTTCCAACAATGGCTCGGATTCGAGTTCCTCTACAAGTTCCAACAGCAGGTGGTCGAGTCGTTCATGACAGAGAATTGGTTGCCGGCCATCTTGGCTCTGTTCGCAGCGCTGTGGCTCTGTTCGCGCATCAGCAAGCCCGACTCGGGGCAGGCTTGGTGGTTGGATGCGGCGCTGCTCTCCACGGTCGTACTCCTCCATTCGACAGGGAACTCGATGACAGATCGCTTCCTGCTGTTGTTGATCGCTGCGTGTGCGGTGGCGGCGTTCTTGGAGCGTAGCAGAGGAATGGATCTCAAACCGAAGGGATTGATTCTCACCTTGAGCGAATTGGCGGTGATGCTGCTCATCATTCCGACCTGGGGGGCTTGGCCAGCCGTCTGTGTGCTGTTGCTGTCTCGCTTGGTCAAGGAGTTGTTCAAGGGAGAGTTGATTCTCAAGCGGAGGTCCGCGGATGACAAAGGTTGGACAGCTTCGAATCAGATGCTCGCATCGGCACTCATCCCCTTCTTCCTGGTTTGCTTGGTGTGGATATCCTTCGGACAGTTGACGATGGTTGGATTGATCGAATTCAACCCTACCAAGTGGGTGGTCAAGAGCGGCTTCTTCGGGGCGCGGGTCGCGCCACCTGTGATCTGGATGGTGTTCATCTCCGTGGTTCCAGTTCTGTCCGCTCTCGTCCTCGTGCTGCATGCTTGGCTCAGCACCGGCCGCTCACTGTCCTGTTTCATCGTGCTGTTGGGATTCATTCTAGTGACCAACATTTCGCATCTCTGGTTGTCCTATTCTCATCCGCAGGTGATGCTGATGGTAGGTTTCAGTTCGATTGTGACCCTATCCTGGATGAGTGCATATGTTGCAGCACGCCTTGCTCATGGTGAGAGGGAACCTCTCGTCAGTCGTGCTTGACGCAGACGTTCATCGCTTCCGAGAAGAAGCCCAGGCTCCAGCGGCCGCCCTCACGTCCGATGCCGCTGTCCTTGACGCCGCCGAAGGGCACGCGCAGGTCGCGATGCAGCCAGCAGTTCACCCACACCATGCCGCTGTCGATGCCCTCGGCCACCCGCTGGCCCTTGTCGAGGTCGGACGTCCACACGCTGCCGGCGAGGCCGTAGCGGGTGCCGTTGGCGATGTCGATCGCCTCTTGTTCCGTATCGAACGGGTGCAGGGTGACGACCGGTCCGAAGATCTCCTCGGTGGAGCAGCGGCTGTCGGTGGAGAGTCCGTCGATCACTGTCGGCGCCCGCCAGTTTCCGCCGGCGAACTCCTCAGGGATTCCCTCCGGAGCGCCGCCGCCGCACAGGCTGGTCCCC
>JAKUTA010000199.1 GCA_022447885.1 Candidatus Poseidoniales archaeon
TACGGCGCGCTGCGAAGGTGGCGGGCGTCGATCTCGGCAGCGTTTCGGGCAGCGGACCGGCTGGAAGGGTCACGAAAGGCGATTTGGATGCGTTCATGGCAGGCGGAGGTGAACTGGCAGCCGTGCAATCCGGCGGGTCGGGCCGTGCGGCCGCTTCGGGAATCACCGAGATCCCGGTCAAGGGGCTGCGGCGCAAGATCGCCGAACAGATGGTCAAGTCGACCAGTCGCATCCCACACTTCTCCTACTTCGAGGAGGTCGATGTGACCGACCTCGAGGCGCTGCGCCAATGGCTCAACGAGAAGCGCGACAAGGGTCAGCCGAAGCTGACCTACCTGCCGTTCATCATGCAGGGGTTGGTCAAGGCGTTCAACTCCGGCCACGCCGGCTGCAACGCCCACTACGACGATGAGCGCGAGGTGATCCTGCAGCACGCGGCGGTGAACATCGGAATCGCCACCTCCACCGAGCGCGGACTCTACGTGCCGGTCGTCAAGCACGTCGAGGCGCGCGACATCTGGGAGACGGCGGCCGAGCTGAACCGGGTGGCGGACGCGGCGCGCGATGGTTCCGTTTCAATGGACGACCTCTCCGGCTCGACATTCACAATCACCAGCCTCGGCCGCGACGGAGGCATCGGCGCCACACCGATCATCAACCATCCCGAGGTAGGAATCCTGGGTGTGCACAGCGCCACTGAGAGAGCTGTTGTGCGCGGTGGAAACATCGTCATCCGGCGCATGATGAATCTCTCCTCTTCTTGGGACCACAGGGTTGTGGACGGGGCTGACGGGGCTGCTCTGGTGCAGGCGCTGAAGGGCATGCTGGAGCATCCGTCGTCGATCTTCATGTGAGGGCCGCGCCATGGTCGAACAGATCTCTTGTGAGGTGCTCGTGGTCGGCGCGGGGCCTGGGGGTTACGTCTCCGCCATCCGGGCTGGCCAACTCGGGCTGGACACCGTCATCGTCGAGGGTGACAAGGCTGGGGGAACCTGCCTCATCCGCGGGTGCATCCCTTCCAAGGCCGTGATTCACGCCGCCGAGCGCTTCGAGTGGCTCAAGCAGCATCAGGATGGGCACATGGGCATGTCCATCTCAGGCGAGGTGTCGCTGGACATGCCCGCGCTGATCGGCTGGAAGGATGACATCGTCACGAAACTGAACAAGGGGGTCGAGGGGCTGCTCAAGGGGGCGGGTGTCAGGCTGCTCACCGGTTGGGCGACCTTCCTCGATGGCAAATCCTGCTGGGTCACCGATTCTGCTGGCGAGCGGATTGCGCACATCAGCACTGACAACGTGATCATCGCCACCGGTTCGGTGCCCATCGAACTGCCGTTCATGCCGTTCGACGAGCAGCGCATCATCTCCTCCACGGGCGCGCTCGACCTCGATGAGCTGCCGGCCAAGGTGGCGGTCATCGGCGGTGGCTACATCGGGCTCGAACTCGGGTGCGCGCTGCGGAAACTGGGCAGCGAGGTGACCGTCATCGAGGGGCTCGATTCGATACTGGCGATGTTCGATGCCGAGTTGCGCAGGCCGCTTGAGCGCTGGCTGAAGAAGAACAGAGTGACGGTTCACACCGGCTGCACTGCGGAAGGTGCCGAGGTGACCGACTCGGGGGTCGACCTGACCTGGAATGACGGCAAGGACTCGGTGACCGAGAGGTTCGACCGAGTGCTGGTGACCGTTGGACGCAAGGCGAACATCGAGGGCTGGGGATTGTCCGAGATGGGTGTGAAACTCGATGATTCGGGTCGCTTCATCGCCATCGATTCACAGTGTCAGACGAACATGCGCGGCATCTACGCCATCGGAGATGTCACCGGTGAGCCGATGCTGGCGCATCGAGCGAGCGCACAGGGCGAGATGGTGGCCGAGATCATCTCCGGAGAGGATTGCGAGTTCGACAAGATGGCGATTCCCTCCATCGTGTTCACCGAGCCGGAGATCGTCAGCGTCGGCTTGTCTCCCGAGGAGGCCGAGGCTGCTGGTGAGCAGATCATCGTGGGCAAGTTCCCGCTGGCGGCGAGTGGGCGGGCCCTGACTCTCGATGCGGACAAGGGCGGTGGCTTCGTGCGCGTTGTAGCGCGCGAGTCCGACCACGTGATCCTCGGGGTGCAGGCGGTCGGCAGCCACATGGCGGAACTGGTCGGCGAGTTCACTCTCGCCTTGGAGATGGGCGCCGTGCTCGAAGACGTGGCGGCCACGGTCCATGCCCACCCGACGCTCACCGAGTCGTTCCACGAGGCGGTGCTCAAGTCGCTCGGCAAGGCGATCCACACGAGGTGAGCGCTTGAGGGAGTTCACCGTCCTCCGCCTGGGAATCGTGGGACATGAAGCCGTGGCCACTGAGATGGTCAGATTGCAACAGGCGCGGCTGGCAGAGGAGATTCCAGATACCTTGATCCTGGTCGAGCATCCCGAGATCGTGACGGTCGGACCCAAGGCGCGCAGGGATGGAGTGGTGGTTCCTGAATCCTATGCCACTTCCCATATAGACCGGGGTGGGGGGCTAACATGGCATGGTCCCGGACAACTGGTCGGCTACCCCATATTCCGCTGGGACCTCGATGGTGAGGCGAATGTTGCTTCGGTGACTTCTCTGCTCGAGTCGTGGATCATCGCTGCACTCTCACTCCTGGGTGTTGATTCGGGCCGCGACCCGCGGATGCAGGGTGTCTGGGTGGCGGAGCACAAGGTGGCGAGCATCGGACTCGCATTCCTGAAGTGGGTGTCACGGCATGGTTTCACCATCAACTACGACACGCCGGCTGGCCGGGTGGAAACACTGGCTGCATGCGGCATGGAGGAGGGCACGACCACCAGCCTCTCCGCATTGGGTAGGGATGGACTTACTCGAGTTGCCCTTGAAGAGGCGCTGCTGAACACAGCAGCGGAAGTTCTGCACAGGTCAGGTGGTGATGTGCACGAACCCGTTGGCTTGCCACCATGGTTGCTGGCGCGAGCGAAGGTTTGAGAAGGGCCTCAACGGAGCAGGTGGCATGTTCCGCTCGGGCAACCCTGCACTGAACCAGAACACCTTCGAGGCCCCGTGGGAGAGTGAAGCCCACAACCAGATGAGTCTCGAGGGTGTGGCCAACAAGACCGGTATCCTGCTCGGCATCTGCGTGATCACCGCGGTCGCCTCGTGGATGACGCTGCTGCAGAATCCCGACCTCGGGTTCCTGTTGATGATCGTCGGTGTCATCGGGGGGCTGGTCCTCGCTCTGGTCACG
>JAKUTA010000002.1 GCA_022447885.1 Candidatus Poseidoniales archaeon
TGGCGGTGAGCGGGTCAGCCAGCAGGGAACTCATGGTCCACCCCCCATGCCGTTGAGCGCGGCGAGCAGCACATTCTCGACCAGCGTCGAGGACCATCCTGACATCATATCGAAGAAGATGAACGGCAGGACGCCGAGCAGCGTGATGAGAGCAGCGAGCACGAACATCCCGACGTTCTCGTGCCACGTGATGTCGACCGGCTCCTCTCCGTGCATACTCTCAGGAATCTCTCCCTCCGCACCACCTTCGAAGATGGTGCGCTGCATCGCCCAGATGTAGTAGGCGCCGGTGATGATGAGCGTGAGCGCGGGCAGCAGGACCAACCAGCCGAACGCCATCCAGAATGCGATTAGGATCGCTATCTCGGCCACGAATCCAGCGAGCAGCGGCAATCCGAGGCTCGCCATGCAGCCGAGCATCATGTGCCCGGCAAGCCCCGGCGAGTGGCGAGCGATTCCGCGCATCGAGCCGATCTCGAGCGTGTGGTAGTGATGCTTGAAGGCACCCGCCACAGCGAACAGCAGCGGCGAGATGAGGCCGTGGGCGAGCATCATGAACAGGGCGCCGGCGATGCCCAGCGGCTGCATGGTGGCGATTCCGAGGAAGATGAGTCCCATGTGCGAGACAGATGAGTAGGCGACCAGCCGCTTGAGATTGGTCTGGCCCAGACAGACCCAGGCGGCATAGACCAGACTCACCATTCCGAGCAGCAGCAGCAGCCAGGTGTAGTGGATGGTCGCTTCTGGAAGCAGCGTCACCGCGACGCGAATGAAGCCATATGCGCCCATCTTCAGCATCACGCCAGCGAGCAGCATCGAGCCGGCCGTGGGCGCCTCGACGTGCGCATCAGGCAGCCAGGTGTGCACCGGCACGGAGGGCATCTTGGCGGCGAAGCCGGCCAGCAACAGCAGGAAGACGAACTTCTGCATCCCGAAACCGCCGAGGTACGTGAGTGACGGAGTCGTGGCAGAGGCGGCCATCAAGGTGACGTCGAAGGAGCGTCCGGTGATATTGCCCTCCCAGAGAGGCACGCTGGTGAAGAAGTAGAGGATCAGGATGCCTGCGAGCATGATGACGCTCGCCGTGAAGGTGTAGATGAAGAACTTCTGAGCGGCGTAGCGGCGGTTCTCGCCACCCCACATGAGGATGAGGAAGAACATCGGGATCAGCGTCAATTCCCAGAAGACGTAGAACAGGAACAGGTCGAGAGAGACGAACACGCCGATGAGCGCGCCCTCCATCATCAGCAGCAGAGTGTGGAAGTATGCACCCTTCTTCGCATTCCAGTCCACCAGCATCGACACCGGCACCAGCAGGGTCGTCAACCACACCATGGGGAACGACAGCCCGTCCACACCGACGTGCCACGACACCCCGATTCCCGAGATGAGCGCGCACGCCCCCGCCTCGATCTGCCCGGTCGTGCAGTTCTCGTACGCGTATTCGTTGAGATTGAGCGCGAACCACTCGATGCCGCTGTATGACTCGAGGAACATCAGCGTGGCGAGCACGAACAGCAGCAGCGACAGGCCGAACGAGATGAGCCGGACATGCTTTGCCAGGTCCTTGCGCTGCGACGGGGGCGCAGCCCAGGCGACGAGCATCAGCGTGGCACCGGCGACGATCGGCAGCAGCACGAGCAGCGAGAGCGGATTGCCGAACGCGGTCGTCAGGTCGTTCATACTGCCGCCCTCCACATGAGCGCGGCGATGCTCAGCGTGCCCACCACCGCCATCAGGATGTAGTCACGCGCGGAGCCCGTGGTCAGCTTGCGCACCTCGCGGCTGATCGACTGGCTGCCCCATTCGATTCCCCTGATCGCGCCATCGATGATCCTATTGTCGAACCAGGCGAGCACATTGGCCAATGGAATGACCGTGGCCGCCACCGCCGCGTCGTACCACTCATCGAAGAACAGACGGCGCTGCAGCGCATCCGCCACCCCTGAATTGGCGAGCGCGGTGACATCCGACTTCCCGAAGCGGGTCGACAGCGGCAGCAGCCAGGCGATGCCGACGTGGGCGCTCTCGCCCTTCGCCAGCCGGCCTCCATGGATGCGCATCGCCATTATCGGCCCGAGTACGAGCGAGATCGCCACCGCCGTCCAGGTGACCAGCAGCAGGAATGTCTCGCTGGGCAGGAAAGCGTGCTTGATGGTCTCGAGCACGGTCATGACCGCACCATCATGTCCGAGCGCGGATCCCAACGCTTCTCCGTCCCCGAGCCAGTGCACCGCTCCGAGCAGCGACAGCAGGAACCCGCCCAGCAGCGCGATGACGCTGAGCACCACCAGCGGCGTCCTGATCCACGGTGTCGCCTCGTGCGCGTGGGCGGCGGACACGCTCTTCGGCTTGCCCGCGAAGGTCATCATCCACATGCGCGTCATGTAGAATCCAGTCAACCCAGCGGTGATCAGGATGAGGAACGCCGGGAACAGCATCCACGAGGCGCCGTGGATCGCGGTGGCGGACCAGGCCTCGGCGATGATGCCCTCCTTGGACCAGAAACCGCCGATCAACGGCAGACCGATGATCGACGCCGAGCCGATCGCCATGGCGGTGGCGGTGACCGGCAGCTTGGACGCCAGGCCACCCATGTTGCGCATGTCCTGTGCATCGAAGTCGTCATCGTGATCACCGGGATCGCTCACGTGATCATGCGCGTGATGCATCTCGTGGATGACCGAACCGGACGCCATGAACAGCATCCCCTTCGCCATCGCGTGGTTGAACAGATGGAACATCGAGGCGCCGAAGGCGATGACAGCCGCATGGTGGTGGTCGTTGTTGAACAACCACAGAGAGACACCGAGCCCGGTGAAGATGTATGCCAACTGGCTCATCGTGGAATAGGCGAGCACCTTCTTGATGTCGTTCTGCACGAAGGCGATCATCGCCGCCATGCACGCGGTGATCCCTCCGGTCCAAGCGATGATGATGGCCACATCCCCGAGTCCCTCGACCCCTGAGCCGTGTGCGGTGACGTCGAAGAACGGCACCATGCGTGCGACGAGGTAGAGCCCGGCGTTGACCATCGTGGCGGCGTGGATGAGCGCTGACACCGGGGTCGGACCCTCCATCGCGTCCGGCAGCCAGACGTGCAGCGGGAACTGTGCCGACTTGCCCACCGCGCCGATGAACAGCATCAGCATCGCCCACTTCAGCATCCCAGCATCGACCGTTCCGCCGATCGACGGGTCCCCGAAGATGACGGCGTAGTCCAGTGAGCCGTAGAGGTCGTAGAGGATCAGCAGGCCGATGAGCAGGAACACATCACCGACGCGCGTGGTCAGGAACGCCTTCTTCGCTGCATATGCCGCGCTCGGACGCTCGTAGTAGAAGCCGATCAGCAGGTAGGAGCAGAGCCCCATGATCTCCCAGAAGACGAACAGCCAGAGGAAGGAGTCGGCGAGCACCATCCCCAGCATGCCGGCGCTGAAAAGCACGAATTCAGCGTAGAAGCGGTGGTTGCGATTCTCGTTGATGGGGTCGGTGTTCATGTAGCCAAGAGAGAACCAGCAGATGAGGAAGCACAGGAAGGCGGCGACGAACAACAGCATCAGCGACAAGGGATCCACCCAGATGCCGACGCCCAGCGCGACGTCCTTCTGCATCGTCACCCAGGTGCCATCCGCCGTCTGCCCGAGCACATCGAAACTGATCCAGTTGAACAGGCTCCACCTCAGCGCGTCGTCGCCGCCGGTTCCCTGGGTGAAGAACTGGATGGCGAGCCAGACGGTGAGCGAAAGCGCGATGGCAAGGCCACAGATGGCGATCATGCCTCCTTCCTTGAAGCGCTCCTTCCACCACTCCTCCTTGTTGTAGACCTGCCCGAGGATGGCGATGATGGGGAATATCAGCAGTGGGATCAGCGGAATCAGGAACGCTGACTCGAGCGCATCGAACGGTGAGCCGCGAGCGAACTCCCCCCCGTAGATGCGCATGAACGGGAACAGCAGGAGCAGCCCGATGGGGATGAGGAACTTCATCTCCGGATTCTTCGACTCTCCCATCTGTTCCACCTCCTCAATGCTTGAGATTCGTGATGTCGTCGAGCGAAATCGACTCATGCTCGCCGTAGAGCGCGAGGAAGATGGCCAGGCCCACCGCCACCTCGGCAGCGGCGATGGCGATGGCGATGGCGGTGAACACCCAGCCGGTGACGTCTCCGTGGTGCAGTGCACCGGCTACGAAGTTGAGGTTGACCGCGTTGAGCATGATCTCGACGCACATCAGCACGATGATCGCGTTCGCACGCGTGAACACGCCCACCAGCCCGATGCAGAACAGGATGGCGCCCAGGCCAGCGAGATACTCCGCCGGAATCATCAGTCATCCTCCCGTTGCTCCCAGAGCAGATTCACCAGTCGCTCGTCGCGGATGAGATAGGATGCGCCGATCATCGCCATCGCCAGCAGGGCTCCGAGGATGATCACCGCCACCGACCAGTCGGTCAGCAGCTCGGTCGCCAGATTGGTCGAACTGAGTTCCGAGAGGTCTTCCTCGCCGTCGTCCCACATCGGGTGGCCCATGATGGCCAGCAGCAGGAAGCCGCACAGCGCGCCGACGCCGATGCGTACCATAGTCGCGAGCATCCTCATTCGAAGTCCTCCTCCTGGATCTGTCTGCGGGTGAGCATCACGCCGAACAGCACGACCAGCAGCACGCTGCCGAGATAGACGAGGATCTGGATGGCTGCGAGCAGTTCAGCGCCTGTGAGCAGGAATACTCCGGCGACGGCCAAGAAGCAGAATATCAGGTAGAGCATCGAGTGGGCGACCCGTTTGGCGTAGATGGTGCCGAACGCACCCGCGATGGCGAGCAGTGCCAGCAGGGCGAATGCGAACTCTTCGAGCAGGGAGGCGGGCATCTCTCACGCCTCCGCCTGTTCACTCGCCTTCGCTGCCTTCGCCGCCCTCTTCTCTCGCTTGCCGCGCTCCTGCTTCGCCCGCTTCACCAGCTCCGCATCGACCCGTTCCTGATGCACGACCGGCAGCACGCGGGTGCGCGGAGCGTCCATCCACAGGTCCTGACGGCTGTAACCGGACATGCCATCGTACTCGTTGGTCATGAAGAACGACTCGAACGGGCACGCCTCCATGCACAGTCCGCAGAACATGCAGCGCCCGTTGTCGATGCGCCCGGAGACGATGTCCTCCTCCGCCGGTTGCAGGTCAGCCAATGGAACCTCATCGACTCCACCGGTCTCCCAGCGCACGGTCGCCACATCTCCGTCAAGTTTGATGAGATCCCCGAAATCGTACTGCTGCGGTGCGTCGTTGTGCTCGAGGACCAGGTTGTAGTCCTCCTCGATCTGTTCGAACTCCTCCTTCTTGCGCGCCACCAGCCCGCCTTCCTCGATCTCGCTGCCGTAGCCGTGCCATTCGTCACCCTCGTCGGTGGTGTCGAGCACGTTCACGCGCTTCTCGGTCGTCATGTGCACGCAGCCGTTGGGGCAGGCGCGGATGCACAGCTTGCAGGCGGTGCAGGTCTCCCAGATGATGCCGATGCGGCCGTTGTAGTTGCCCGGAACGAACAGCCACGGTTCCAGTTCTTCGAGTCGCTCGTAGGGGTACATCACCGTCAGCGGGCGCTCGAGATAGGGAACCAGGTCGCTGGTCTCTCGGTCGCCCGCGTAGATCTTGCCGACGCTCGGGTGATCCGGACCCAGCCGCTCCGCGGTCCACTCATCGATCATCTCCACCTGCTGTGCGTGGTACTTCTCCCCACCCTTGTGGCCGGCGAGGAATCGCGACCTGCTGCCGATGTACGGAATCGTGCGCAGCGCCGTCTTGAGCGCCATCCACATCGGACGGACGATCATGTTGCGGAAATTGGGGGTAGCGTGCGGATGGTATGCCATGCTTCTCTCTCCTCACTTCTTGTGTGTGCCCGGCCCAGCTGGTCCAGCCTTCACGTGCACCGAATAGGGTCGCTCGCGCCCTTCGAGGCTCTCCGGGTCCTCATCGATCGCCAGCAGCACGAACAGCGCGACGGCGATGGCGGTGATGATCCCGGGGACCAGCGGTGACCAGACTTCACCCTGCCACACCCACAGCCTGAGCCAGACCGCGATGCCGAGGTTGACCAGCGAGAGCGGCAGCAGCCAGCGCCAGCCGAACTCGAGGATCTGGTCGGTCCTCACCCGGTGCAGCGAGGCGCGTACCCAGACGAACACGGCGAACATCAGCCAGGACTTGATGAGCAGCCAGGCGATTCCGGGGATGAATGCGGTGTACTGTGCGACCAGGTTGCCGCCGAACGGCTCCCAGCCGCCGAGGAAGAAGATGGCGAACAGCAGGCAGGCCGCGTAAGCACGCAGGTACTCAGCCATGAACAGCAGACCCCAGCGCAACCCGCCGTATTCAGTCCACCAGCCCTCGACCAGCTCCGCCTCGGCCTCGGGCATGTCGAACGGGATGCGCTCGACCTCGGCGATCATCGTAATCAGGAACAGGGCGGCGCCCAGCGGCAGCAGGAACAGGTTCCAGCCATCCATGTCCATCTGGAACTCGACGATCTCGATGATGTTCATCGAGCCGGACAGCACGGCGACGGCGAGCACGGTGACCAGCAGTGGGATCTCGTAAGCGGTGAGCTGGGCGGCCGAGCGGATGCCGCCGATGAGCGTGTACTTGTTGTTCGACGACCAACCAGCGAAGAACACCCCCAGCGGGGCGATGCCGAAGATGGCCATCAGGAACAGCAGCGACAGGTCGGGGTTGGCGGACCAGACGTGCGGGCCGAGCGGGATGAAGGCGAACAGCATGATGGTCGATGAGATGATGATGAACGGCGCCACCTCGAAGACGAACTTGTCCGCCTTCGTGGGCACCATCCACTCCTTCGTCAGGAATTTCACGGCGTCGGCGATGTTCTGAAAGAAACCGGGCAACATCCACCAGATGCCGTGGTAGGAGCGGTCGCGCACGCGGGCCACCGACTCGACCTCGTGGTCGCTCCCAGCCACCTTGTTCAGCCAGCGGTTGAGCCAACGGAAGGGCGCACCGGTGCCGAACGGCAGCAGACCGTACCAGTCCACGTGCTCTCCGCCCTCGCCCACCCACAGGCTGCGCATCGCCATCGTGGCGCCCCGCCTGTCCATGATGCGAGCGAAGAACTTGCGCTCGATCCACAGCAGGACGAGCATCGTGGTCATGATCAGGCCGAAGACGACGACCGCCATGATCAACTCAGTCAGGATGTCAGCGGTGGTCCCTTTCTGTCGCCAGAAGCGACTCATGCCCACCGTGTTGTCCGCGATCGCGAACGACAACGCCTCAACCCATCCGCGAATGTCCAACCAGTCACCTTCAGCCATGCGCTCACCTGTCGGTCTCCCCGATGCACGGGTCGAACGAACCCATGATCGCCGGGATGTCGGCCACCTTGTAGCCGATCATGCACTTGGAAGCGTAAGGTATGGTGATGAACATCGGAGAACGTATCGAATTACGATAGGGGAACTTGCCTCGCTGCTCCCCGCCGCCCACGATGTAGAACATCGACTCGCCCCGGCTGTCCTCGAAGTGGTGGAATCCCGATGTTCCCTCGGGAGCGCGCAGCGGCGCCTTGGCCAAGATGGCCTCGTCGCCATGCTGGTGATGCGTGTCAGCACCGCCCGGCATCTTGTCCAGGGCATCGAGCACCATGCGCGCGCTCTGCTGCATCTCCTCGACGCGGACACGGTAGCGGTCGTAGCAATCGGCGCCCTTGATGGACGGCTTCTCGACCGACGGTTCCCAGTCTACCTCGTCGTAGACGGAGTAGGGATGCGCCCAGCGAACATCGTAGTTGATGCCGCCGGCGCGTACGTTGGGACCGGTGACCCCGTGGTTGACCATCTCCTCAGGTTTGGCATAGCCGACACCCTGGGTGCGCACGAGGAACACGGTGCTCTCGTCGAGCATCGCCTCGTACTCCTGGATCCTGTTCAGGAACAGGTTGATCTTGGTACGGCAACGCTGCGCGAATCCGATGGGCAGGTCCCGCTTCACACCCCCTACACGCGGGAAGTTGTAGTGCAGCCGACTGCCGCCCAGCTCCTGGAGCAGGTCGAGCATCATCTCCCGCTCGCGCAGGCACCAGACGAACGCGGTCAGGTTGCCGACGTCGGGACAGTAGGCGCCCAGCCACATGAGGTGGCTGGCGATGCGCTGGATCTCCACTGCGACAAGTCGGATGTACTCGGCTCGCTCGGGAACCTCGACCTCCAGCAGGTTCTCGACGGCGTAGATGTAGGCGTGTGACCAGGTATTGGCGCTGGCGTAGCACAGGCGGTCGCAGTAGGTGGTGAACTTGGTGAAGTCGCGCAGTTCGGCGATCTTCTCGACGGCGCGGTGGATGTAACCGAGGTCCGGCTCGGTGTCGATGACCGTCTCGCCGTCGACCTTCACCCTCAGCGTCCACAGCCCGTGGGTCATCGGGTGCTGGGGCCCCATCGAGATCCACATCTCTGCCATCGATACACCTCCTCACTTGATCTTGCCCGCATCGACCGGCTTACGCTGGAATCCCTGCGCATCGTCGTACATCTCCTCGAAGTCGTGGTAGCGCAGCTTGTGCTGCTTCTGCAATGGATGGTAGCCCACCGGCGAATCATGGGGAAGGAGAACACGGCGCATTCCGACATGGCCGTCGAAGTCGATCCCGCCCAGGTCCCAGGTCTCCTTCTCGTTCCAGTCCGCCCCGACCCACACCTGCTGGACGGACGGCACACTCGGCGTGCGTGTGTCGGGAAGGCAGATGCTCACCTCGAATTCGAGCGGGACATCCTCCTCCTGCAGGATGCTGGCGTCGCGCACGACCTGCTCGACCCAGTTTCCGCGCTCGGGTGGGTCGATGACGTTCATGCGCATCAGGTGGATGACCACCTCCCACCTGCGCTCGTCGGAACCCTCGGGCCAGTGGATGCCGGTGATCATCGAGCAGTGATCGACTCCCGCATCGAAGCGCAGCCACTTGGCGACGGCCAGCCAGTGCTGCGGCGGGCAGTCGATGCGGATGTACGGGCGCTTGAAGCGTCCACCGGCGTGGTGCTGCACCTCCATGGTCAATCCCGTTCCTCCCCAGCGGGAGCGGCCCTGTGCGACGACGAGGTTGGCGGCCACCTCAGCCGCTTCCATGTCGATCTTCATCCCCATCCAACATGCCTCCTGCTCAGTCATCCCCGACGATGATCGGGGCATCACCCGCTCTGTCCGTGCTCGGTTTGGTTCCGATGCGCATTATCTTCTGGCGCAACTTGGCGAAACCGTCGATGAGCGCTTCGGGTCTTGGTGGGCAGCCGGGGATGTAGACATCTACCGGGATGATCGTCTCGACACCCTCGAGGATGTTGTAGGATTGGTAGTACGGCCCTCCCGAGATGGCGCACTCACCCATGGCGATGCACCACTTCGGCTCGGGCATCTGCTCCCAGAGCCGGACGAGCGGGTCGGCGAACTTCTTGCTGATGGGGCCGTTGACGATCAGGACGTCGCACTGGCGCGGTGTGGAGCGGAAGAACACGCCGAAGCGCTCGGCGTCGAAGCGGGAGCCGCCCGCCGCCGCCATCTCCAGCGCGCAGCACTTGATGCCCAGATGCAGCGGGAACAGTGACTTGCGCTGACCCCAGTTCATCAAGCGGCCACCGAGCACGCCGATGAACTGCTTCATGCGACTTGCTTTCAGCGCCTCGTCGGTGACATCCCCGACCACGTCGATGAGCGCCTGGCTGCTGAAGACGTTGTAGTTCTGATCGGGGGCTCCAGTCATATCATTCACCTCAGATGTAGATCCTGCCTCGCTTGCGGAATGCGTACCACACACCGAGTCCCATCAGCGCGAGGAATGCCGCCACGGTTGTCATTCCAGCCAGCGCGGTCTCGAGTGACGCCTGCTCACCAGGCTGGGTGTCGATGGCGAGCAGTGCCCCGAACGTCAGGAACATGAACGCGATGTCGAACACGAGGAAGATGATGGCGTACCAATAGTACTGGAAGTGGAAATCGATCATCGCCTCGCCGACCGGCTCGGTCCCGCATTCGTAGGTCGACAGGCCCCTGCGGTAGAGCGAATGGTCGATCTCGTAGCCGGGCAGCAGGATCGAGCGCAGCTTGGTCGGATCGTTCGGGTCCGGTGTCGGGCGGAAGAAGCGAGAAGTGAGGAATCCACCCAGCGGCATGCCGATGCCGATGAGCGTCATGAACGCCACCGCGAGGTAGGTCTCCGGGACGTTCTCCACCACCATGTTCGAGGCCCTCCCTAGAGTCTGAAGACTCGCTGAACCACTCGACCTGCAAGGCCTCCATAAGCATATCCAGCACCCCTTGAGCCCCCTTCGGGGGGCAAGGGGCCGCGCGCACGCGGCGCGGGACCGCGCGCTCCCGCGAGAAGGTCACTCCTCTTCGCGGCGTGAGACTGACATCGTGGCCAGTGCCAGAGCGACCAGCAGCAGCAGCAAGCCCATCGCCGCCAACCCGATGGAGTCACTCGTCCCGAACAGCGACTTGGCTGGCGCGGCGGTCACTTGCATGTCGATCGGCTGGCGCAGGTCGGGATCGCCCTCGGGCTGGGCATAGACTGTGAATGTGAACGTGTCCGGCTGGGTGAGGTCAGTGGGCGGCTTCACGATGACCTCGACCGATTCGCTCTGACCCGGAGCAAGCGTCAACTCCTCCTCAAGAACCTCGATCGACCAGCCACGCAGCGGGTCGCTGCTGCTCAACTCGACATTCTGCTCGACGTTGCCCTTGTTGGATACGTTCACCCACATCCGCGCCACCTCGCCATAGGTGATCGAGATGCTCTCCGGGCCATCGACGGTGAACTCGAGTTCACGCACCGTGTTCACCGTGAGCTGCACCCTGACCTCAGATGGCTCTGCGGCGTTGCGCGTACTCGCCACGGAGATGGTGATGGTGCCGGATTGCCCGTCCGGTACGCCTTCGAGCACCGTCAATGTCAACCTGACTTCCAATGACACGCCTTTCGGCACAGGGAATGGTCCGGTGACCACAGAGCCGTTGACGGTGATGATGGTCTCCACGGTGGCTCCCATCCCGGACAGGGTGATGAGCGCATCCTCAGGGAACGACGAGTTGCCGACATCGGTGATGAACATGATGACCGTGATCTCACCTTCGGGTGGCAGTGACACCTCCAGCAGATCGGGTATCTCCCCCGGCTCCTGCAGGGTGATCGCCATGCGGTAGTCGAAGTTCGAGACGATGCAGACGATGTCGAAGCGCTCCTCTACGCTGATTTCGTTCTGGTTGCGTACGCGCACCTGGAACTTCTCGCTGTCCCGCTCCAACTCACCTTGGATGGTCACGTCCAGCCAGACGGTGACGGTCTGGCCTGGGTCGAGCGATATCGAGGTTATCTCCGAGCCAGCCGAATCGCTGAAGCGGGAATCCCACACCGGACTGGCGCACAGGTTCGGGTTGCTGGAGGGCGGGTCATCGCACACGGACAGGCGGAAGGGATCGCGGATGTTGCCCTCGTTGGTGATCACGACGGGGAACTTGGCGATCTGGCCTGTCGACCCCCACTGTTCGAGCGAGACCATGCTGGCGGACATCTCACGGTGGGCGGCGACGGTCACGGTGATGTCCTCGCTCACGTAGGTGGTGCTGCCGCCGGACGAAGAGACGCTGACGGTGAACAGCAGCTCGTCGGTCGCCAACGCATCCTGCGGGGCGCTGATGCTCAAGGTGAGCGAACCACTGGTTCCGCTGCTATCGTGGCGTCCATTGAGGGTGATCGTCCCCGTTTCGAAGCTGGTGGTCCAGCCTGGCACGTTGCTGGTTCCGATCGAGAAGGTCTCTGCCCCGTTACCGAGGTTGGACACAGTCACCTGGGTCGTGACCGTCGTGCCTGGCTCGACGTCGCTGATGCGGGTCGACTGCAAGTCGATGTCGGCAGCGTGCGACTGACCGAGAATAAGCGTGAGATCGGCGCTGCATACGTTGCTCTGGTCGTCGTAGCCGTCGATGGAGAACGGAATCTCCGTATTGGCGGGCATCGAGTCGTCAGGTGACACAGTGAAGTCGAAACTCACCGTGCCCGTGCCGCCGCTGTAGGGCAGCAGATGGGTGCTCCCGCCCACGACCGACACCCAGTTACGCGGGCCGGAGGGGGAGAAGCGGATCGTCCAGTCGGCGTTTCCTGTGTTGGTGAAGGTCACGGTGTTGCTGAGGGTCTCTCCTGGGTCGACCGACATCGAAGCATCATTGAGCGCCGCTGTACACTCGTGCATCTCGGGGACGGTGAGCCGCAGCTGTATCGAGTCGCTCGCCTGCTCCTGCTGGTTCGGGTCGTTGGTGACGACCGCCTCCAAGGTGAAGCAGTGCTCTCCCGCCTCTGTGCCATCGGGAACGGTCACTTCGACCTGAACGACCTCGGTATCTTCTGAATCGAGTACGACCTGAGTCGGGTCCACCTCGGCGCTCAGCGATGAGGTACAGGTGCTGTTGTCGACCATCTCCAGCGAGATCGTCTCGTTCTGCTGGCCGGTGTTCTCCACCGTCACCGGCCACCTCACGGGGTTGTTGCCTTCGAACGTCCTGTCCGTCGAGCCGGAGGTGAGAGCAACGCCGAACAATGCGTTTCCTGAGCCATCGCCCGCAGTCGTCGTCACGGTGACGTCGGCCTGTGCCGGTGATGAGGGTGTTTCCCCGGGTGCCGAATTGGCTATCCCCGTGACAGTGGTCTCGCAATCACCTTCCGCACCCGAAGCGACCTGCACGCTCAAATCTGTGGTCTCGGAATTACCAGACTCTATCACGCCGGGAATCTGCTGAATGGTACTCGTGAATCCCTGGCAGTCCTGACCCTCCTGAGTCGTCAACTGGACGGTCATGTCGTCGTCACCGGTGTTGGTCACGGTGATGGTGTAGGTGCCATTCTCTCCTGGGTTGACGGTCTGCGCCATCGGATTGGCGAACAGCGCGATATCGAGCGCCCTTCCGCCCGCGGCCAAGGCGAGCGGGCTGGAGGTGGTGAGCAGCAGGAGCACGAGCAGCAGTGCGGCCGTACGCGCGCGGCGCATGCTCAGACGCATGGTGACCGGAGCGAGAGTGATATCTATGAACATGCGGACTTGCGGAACCGGTCTCGATTCAATTGCAGCCATCAGCGTCACCCCATCGTCACGAACTCAGACACATCCCGCTCGCAGTTGCGACAGCCGCTCAACCTGTCGACCGCGCATCCGCCGCCAGACAGATGGTAACGGGCACCGCAGCCAGGACACGCCTGCCATTCGGTCTGCGACAGTGATTCAAGGCAGACCCAGCAGCGATGCCGATCGGAATCGTCACTCTCCTCAGCGAACGCTTCCACAGGTGGAGCGGCGGCGGGCTTGGCTTTTGCAGACGGCGGCGGAGGCAGGTCGCCGGTAACGGGAGCAGCAGGTTGGAGGCTGGCCATGCTCGGGGGTGGAGGAAGGTCCGAGGACATCGGCGGTGGAGGGCGCGATCGCCCGACCGAGCCATCCTTCGGGCTGCTGGCTATCTTGACCAGGACTCCAGATGCCACGGCCAGCGCGACGAGCAGCAGTACCAAGCCGGCCCAGATGAGTCCCGAGGAGCCGCTGGATGGAGTTTCGACGCGGTTCGGGTCGTCCTCGGCTGACACCGAGTAGACCACCTCGTTCTGGAAGACGTCGGCCGCCTCCTGCAGCCTGACCTGGATGTAGCCCTCCTCCGGTTCATCGGGTGTCACCTGCAGGACGAGCGTGCGCGTCTCTCCAGGTTGCAGTTCGAGCATGCTGGAGCCTGTCAGGCTGACCTGCCAGCCGTCGGTTCCTGACAGCGCTATGCGGTGCGACAACGGCGCGTTGCCAGCGTTGTACGCCTCGATGCGCACCTCGGTGGAGGCGCCCTCGACCAGTTCCGGATGTGTCTTGACGGTCCACTGGACCGCCTTCGAGGAGGCGACGCGCAGGCTGATGGTGTCGTTGATCTCCAGTCCCGCCACGGATAGTTCGAACGTGAGCTGCGGCTGCTCTCCTGCCGGAAGGGTGGTGGGAATCATCACCAGACACTCGACCAGCTGGCCGCCACCGGCGGATATCTCCTCGGGCGCGTCACACTGCGCCATCCAGTACGCGCTCGGCGTGCGCAGATAGACCGACGGCGTCCACGCTTCGCTGCCAGCGTTCTCGATGAACCAGATGAGGCGCACTCCGGGCGCTCCCGCCGGATGGTCGCCCGCACCGAGCGGTTCTGGCGACGAGGAGCCATCGGGCATGATCACGCTGCTGAACGACAGCAGCGGCCGTGGGATGGCGATCACGTCGAGATCACCCTCCCACTCGAGGCGATAGCCGTCCTCACTCGTGAGCGTGAGCTGGAAGGGACCGCTCTGCGCAAGCCCGTTGCCGGCGATGCCCACGACCACGTCCCCGGATTGACCAGGTGCGAGTTCCACCGCAGGCAGGTTGTTCGTCACCGACCAGCCTCCCGGGAGTTCCACCGAGGGGGTCAGCGTCATTCCGTCATTGCCGGTGTTCGTCACGGTGAAGCGCAGGTTCGCCACGCCGTCCGAGCGCAACTGACCATACTCGGATTCGAGTTCGATGGAGCCGTTCCTGTAGGTGGCCACCACGAACGATATCTGTTGCGACCACTCGGAGTCGGCATCGATCTGCGAGATCGCCCTGAGCGTCCCGACGAGTTGCGTCCCCGCCGGCACGAGATGCGACGAGGGCGGCACCACCGTGATCGCCAAGGTCCGCGTGCCGGCTGCCGAGATGTATCCTGACGATGCGGATGGCGCGCCGGGCATCGAGCCGAGGTCATCGAACCCGAAATGCCAGCCATTGGGTGCGAACAGGTCGAGATCCCACCCCTGAGCACCGTTCCCGTCGTTCCAGAGGTCCACGGAGAAGGAGGTGTTGGCCACTGGGGAGACCGTCAGTTCGGAGAAGGGTACGGTGAAGTGCAGGTCGGGGAGCACCGGAACATCGAGCGTGAGCGACAGCGGATACTGGATGCCATTGTCCTCATCGGTGGCCGTGACCGTGAACCGGTAGAGGCCGGGCTCGGGAGGTGCGGGATGCACCAGCGTCAGGCCGACCTGGAACACCTCGGAGCCGTTGAGCGCGAACGTGGTCTGCGAGAATGACTGGAACCAGTTGAACTGGGTGCCATCCGAGAGGCGTATCGGCTTGGTGGCTGAGATGGATGCGTTGGTCGGCAGCAGAGCGGTGTTCTTCAACTGAATATCCCACTGCGTCGTGCTCGACTCCGCCGAAGTCAGCGTCACCACCTCAGTGTCGGTGTCGAGACGCACTCCCGGCTCGGTGACTCCGACGGAAAGCAGGAACAGGTTGTTGCCCTCGTCGAGTTCCTCCGAGAATGCGTCGGTCGGGTCGAGTTGGATGATGATGTCCTTGGTACCTGGTGAAGTGGGGGTCCACTGCCAGTTGAGGCCACGGATCTCACCCGGGCCGAGATTGATGGTCACGTCGCCGAGGTTCTGGCTTCCAGCGGATGTTCTCACTACCAGATCATCCATCGTGCGGCTGCCCATGTTGGTGACCTGCAGAGAGAAGGTCACCTGCTCGTTCACCTGCGGGATCGGATCGGACAAGTGGAACGAGTTGGGGACGAATGCAGCGTCTGGGGACAGGTCGTCGACGCCTGCTCCACGCACCGCCAGTGCATACGTCTGCTGTGAGCGCTGACCACCGTGGCGTACATCCTCGACGTGGACAGTCCAGATGCCCTTCTGCGCCTGGTCGACGAGCACCACTTCGATGTTGTTCAGGGTGTCCGTGCTGCCTCCGGTCGACGAGCGGCCGTTCTGGAACACGTTCCCTAGGTAGGTGGTCGTGCCGTCGGGGGCGGTCACGGTGAGGTCGAGGTCGTTCTGCAACTGGGTGGAGGCCCAGCGGTTGCCGCGGTAGTCGGACCAGGAGAGCACGACCTTGAACGGTTTCCACGATTCTGAGATGTTGAAAGTGTAATCGCGGCTGTTCCCGCTTCTCAGGTAGTTGCGGTCATCGACGTAGATCCCGGTGTTCTGCCCAGGGACCAGAGAATTCGCGAGGTTCACCCGTCCCCAGCCTTCGTTCATGTTGGGGATGTCCCGAGTGCCCATGTCCTCTGCACCGAGGATGATCAAGCCGCGCACCAGCGCACCCTGTGGCTCCGGCCTACCCGCCACCTCCTTCAGGTATTGACGGATGAGTGCTGACGCTCCCGCCGTATTCGGTGCTGCCATCGAAGTTCCCGAGTATTCCAGATACCATTGGCTCGACCACGATGCCCCCGAGATGTCGGTGGCATCCTGCGAGCGGCAGGAGCGGACCCAAGCCCCAGGTGCGGCGACATCGGGTTTGAGGCGGCCATCATCGACCGGCCCGCGGCTGCTCGTGGTGGCGAGCGAGTCGGGAGCGCCGCCGCCGCGGTTGTGGTGGTTGGCGACGGCCAACTGGTTCTTGGCGGTGGCCGGCGGGGAGATGGTGTCGCCGTTGCTGCCGTCGTTTCCAGCGGAGAACAGCACCGTCATTCCGTCATAGGACCAGTACTGGTCGTAGTAGTTCACGCGGTCGTCGACATCCTCGGAGTCGGTCGTGTACTCACCGTAGTTGGTCTGCGAGCCCCATGAATTGGTGTGCGTCAGGGCGCCGTTGTTGTAGGCGGCGTTGATGAGATAATTCATGCTCGGCGAGTAGAACTGGCCATCCGAGTCCCGCTCCATCGCCTGGAAGTAGAGTTCCGCCCCCGGTGCCACCCCTGCATAGCCGCCACGTGAGCCGTCCCCGAGCACGGTGCACGCCACGTGGGTGCCGTGTCCGCTGTGGGTGTCCTCGCTTGATGAGTCGCCATTCACCACAGAGACTGCCGCCACTATGCGATTGTCCATGTCGCCATGGTCCTGGTCGATGCCCGAATCGGCCACCGCGATGATCTCGCCGCTGCCGTTCAGCGTGGTGGCGAATGCATTCACCACGTCGGGAATGCGCATGTGGATTCGAGCCCGGTCGTTGTGGATGGCGAACACGGGCGGCAGGCGGATCCACGATATCGACGGGTCGAATGCAGCGAGCGGAAGATCGGCGAGCGAGAGCGCCCCTTGGTGGCGCCCGGCATCGATGGTCTCCACGGAATCGAGCAGTTCTCCAGCGAGTTGTCCGGTCGAGTGTGTGACCGCCCCGATGTCGAATTCCTCGACCGGCACGCCGGACTCCAGATGGCGCCAGCCCTCCAGTCGCACCTCGACCGAGTCGGTCACCGGAGCGAGGGCCTCGGAGTAGAGGTCGAGAAGTTCGTCCTCCACGAGCATGGCGGAGGGAACAGGATGAACGGCAACCACCGGAGAGAGCGAGGCAAGCGCGGAGAGGGTGAACGCGTCTCCTTGGACCAGGAATCCTGACGGAGGGATGTAAGCGCGGATCATCAGACCCGAAATCGTCGAGAGCGCTTCCTGAGCGGGCCACAGGCCGACCTCGCCGTCGATGAGCACGAGGCGCAGGTCGCTGCGCTCAGCGCTGAAAGCCGCGGGAATGCCACGATCCAGTTCCAGACCAGCGATGCCATATGTGCCCAGCCGGGTGTCGGCCTGCGTCAATCTTACCCGCTCGCTCCCTTCGCTGAAACTGGTCGGCTCGACGCCACGGATGCTGTTGGGGTCGGGAACGATGTTCACCCACTCGATGCGCGGTCCGTCTCCCGCAATCCCAGAATCGAGTGGTTGCGGGCCGCCAATCTCACCGAGCGGTGCCCAGACGGCGAGCAGCAGCGGAAGCAGCATCACGAAGCAGGCGAAACGGCCGTTCATTCCATCCCCTTGAGTGGCTGGCTTCTTGCAGCCTCTATATCAGTTCGGGTCTGCTGGCCGCATAGCGGCCAGCACGCGTCGCGGGTCACGTGTGCGAGGAGCACCCATCGTAACCGGTCAGAACCAGTGCCGGTCCGCCTTGTCCTTGAAGGTCTCAGTGGTCCAATCACCGACTGTGTGGTTCCAACTCTCGAACTCGCCGCTGCCGCCGTAGTAGTCGTATTCGAGGGTCACGAGTATGTGGTAGTTCGCCCACACGGTCACGCCCTCGATCAACAGTTCCAGGTCGTCCCCCGCCACCGACGTGTGCGCCGGAATCTCCGACCTGTGGAACCGCGTCGAGTTGAGCACCTCACCGTCGAGTTGGGTGAACTTCACCTCGATGGTGACATCCGAGATCGGTTTCGTTCCCAGGTTGTGCACCTCGACGAGCACGACCTGTCCCGGTCCCGACTGCATGTAGACGACGTCCACGGTGATCGCGTCCCTGGGTACCGCCCAGAAGACGAGTGCGAAGGTGCTGAACAACAGGAACGCCATGAAGAGCGAAGCGACGACCACGTTCGCAGGGGAGATGATCGTGGTCACTCGACGAGTGACCTCGCGCACCTTCTCCAGGGTTTCATGGGCCAGTTCAACCTCTTCCTCGGTGAACGAGCGCTCGCCGATATCCACATCCCTGTCCTCGTCGGACAACTCCTCCTCAGAGAGTTGCGGGTCGTCGGGCGAACCGACGAGGGAGTACATGCCTTCTGGCTCTTCATCGTCCACCGTCACATCTCCTAGGTTATCGTCGCCAACACAGTGAGCACCGCGCTCGAGAGAGGTTCGGCGAACAGCCAATGCGTGGATGAGCCCTCGAATCCGGGCACCGCGTTGAGCAGGCTCAGGTCACCGGTGAGTCCGTTGACCCCGAGCGTGGAAGCGGATGGGATGTACGAGGTGGTCTGGGCATCGATGAGCACGCCGCGCGCTTCGAGCGTCGTTCCGAAGGCGTCCACCTGCAGGCTGGCGGTGGCCGCGATTCGCCCGCCGCGCACGTCTCCCACCTCGATCACCGGGTAGAGGCCGGCGATGGTGTGCACCTTCACCGTGGCACTCTGGAGATTCTCGCCTACCGCCTCCATCTGCTGCATCCACACACCCGGTGTCACCGGCACGTTCGTCTGGCGCACGTAGAGCCGACCGACGCCATCACCTGACGACGATATGGAGAGGCCGAAGTCGTCGGTCGGCTGGATGGTGGCGTGTGAAGCCAGGTTCTCGGCCAGCAGCAGCGAATCGCCGCGGGAGTTGATCGCCCGGCCAGCGCCGGAGATGAACATGTCCATCCCGTCGCCGGATGAGGAATAGGTGAGAGTGGGCATGCCCTGGAAGGCGAGATCCTGGGTGATGTCGAAGCTGCTGGAGGGCTCGATATCGAGATCCATGACTCCAGGAACATCGTTGATGAACACGGTCAGGGGCCACCATTCTCCGTCCGCGTGAACCAGTTGCTGCATGAAGACTGATTCAACCCCCATGCCATCCCGCTGCTGGTCCTCCGGCACAGAGAGTGACAGGGTGACGCGGCGTCCCAGCGCGGCGTTGACGTCGACGATGCGCGGGATGTCAGTGAGCAGCACTTCGGAGCGTGTGCCTGAGTTGCGGTCCAGCATCATCGCGTGCACCGAGTCCAGCCGGTGGGACATCTCGTAGCGCGACGCGATCGTCGTCGTCGGAATCGTCGTCCCGGTCTCGATCTCCAGTTGGGTCACCATGTGCAAATCGGTTGCAGTGCCGGCGGTGAGACCGAGGGCGGTAATCTCCACATCCCTGCCCTCGAGTCCATGGATGTCAATAATGAACTCACTACGCCGAGGAATCCACTGAATCAGGTCCACTTCGAAGTCCCAGACATCGCGCACCGTCTGGTTCTCGTAACTGACGAAGATGTTCACTACAGGAGGAAGGTCGGGCAGCCAAGCGCGCAGATGGAAGGCGGTGCGGTTGTCCACCTCTCCGGCGGACATCGAGAGCCCGTGCACCCAACTCGGTTCAGCCAGCGGCATGCTGCCCTGACGCACATCGAGTGTGAGCGAGAAGGGGGCGTTCGCATTGAAGGTCAGGCCCGCCGAGAAGTGATCAACATCGTCGCCATCACCTCCCGAGATGCTGGTTGCGAGGCCGCCGAGCATGTCATTGACGCTCTGGCCGAGGTCGGAGAATCCTCCGAGGAAGAAGCCGAGGCCTGCGAGGCCGCTCTCGGTGGAGAAACTCGGGATCACGAGACCGCTCTCGGAATCCTCGTCGCTCGGAATCGCCAGTTCGAGCACCGCCGGCAACGGTTCGATGAGGATGTCGCCGTTCACCCCCTTGGTCGGATCGTCCCATTCCGTCTCATCGCGGAGCGCGAGCAGCAGCGATTGGGTTCCGGGAGTGACTAGCGTGGCCGTGGGCATGCCATCTCGGCCTTCGGCTCCGGGAATCACCGGAGCGGCCCAGCCCACCTCCGACAGGCCGGTGAGGCGGGCGGACAGCGACGCCTCGGCCGTGTCGACATCCTGCCAGAACAGGAAGTGGTCGCCATCCATCGTGCGCGGGTTGCTGGCGTTGCCCATCTGCACGGACACCGCGGTGAGGGGTTGTTCGCCGACCCACGAGAAATCGCCGCTGATGCTCATGCTGAAATTCGCTGGCAGTCCCTCGAGCAGGACGGCTTGGCGCTGCGTGCCGTTGCGGCCGGCATACAGGATCTCAGAAATCGGCCTGTCAGCTCGCCAGGTCGCCGATGTGTCTTCGATCAGCAGGTCGAGCGACGCTGGCTGCTCGGAGATCTCAATCATCTGGAATCCGGCGTCGGCGAGCGCACCACCACGATGCTCGATGTAGAGCAACTTGAGTGGATCTCCACCCAGTGTCTCCAGCGAGAACTGCTGTGAGTCGGCTGCTTCATCATCGATCACGTGCACCGCCATCAGCCCGTGGTGCTCGATGCTGATGGCAACAGGTACAAGCGGGTCCATCTGCCCATGCCTGCCCTCGACGTAGGTCAGGTTCAGGTCGGTGCTCATCACGATGTGCGGACCGCTGCCCACCGGGTGCGCACCCGAACCGAGCTCCAGCCGCAACCGCCCCACGGCCATCGGCTGGCGACTCGCGGAGATGTCGTCGAACATCACGATGTGCAGCTCTCCGCCGGTCCCGGTTCCACTCCCATCTCCACCGATGATCCCGACGATCGACTCCGGGATGCTGTTCACGATGGCACCCACATCGAGGAACACGTCGACGAGGTTCAGGATGGTCGCATCGAGCAGTGCCGACAGCGGGTCGCCTTGATCACCATCGAACACCTCTGCGGCATCGCTGCCCCCGGACAACTCGAACGTCCCGTAGAGCACCAGCGCGGTCGGCAGGTCCTGGCCGTGGATGCGCAGGCGGCGATGGTCCTCCGGAGCCCCTGAGCGCATGAACCAGGAGACATAGTCGATCTCGGTGATCGATTCAGTCGCCCGGAACACGATCAGAGTATTCGGGGCCTCAGACGGATTCACGGGGAGAGTGTCGTCGTCGGCGTTGGGTGATTGGTCGCGGGTGAAGTTCTTGATCGCCAGGATGGCGGACAGTCGGGTCGGCATCTGCCCGGGGAGCACCGAACTCGATTCGCTGCCCACCAGGCGGAACACACGGCGAATCTCCTCCTCAGAGAGCGTGCCGGAGGGCATTCCTCTCAGCCATCCGAGTGAATCGGTGATGTTCCCGTACGACTCACCCGGAGATTCCGACTGGTTCGAGCGGTCCTCATGGAAGTGCAGGTGCAGGTCGCAGCGCTCATCGGCGTAGTACTCGATGGTGTCGAGACCACCCTCGCCATCGATGCCCATCCCCGTGGTCAGCAACTCGTCGTTGCGCAGCACGATATCTATCACCTCGGGCAGCACGACCGACCCTTCCACCGGGTGGATGGCCAGATCGATGTAGGCGATCTCCTCAACTGGACGGTCTCCGACGTTGTCAGGAGCCTGGAAGTGGATGTAGCCGAAGCCGACGGCGACGGTGCACGGATGCAGGTGCGACGGAAGGTCGTGCTCGGTTTCAGGGTCGTAGTGCGCTGGACAGTCGGTCTGCCCGGCGTTATCGATGTGGATTGCGTACGGAGCGGCGATGGCGGCGATGCGGATGTCGCTCTCGTCCGGATTCCCGAACACCGGAAGACCGCCGATTATCGCTGCGAGGAAGGAGGCGCCAGCGCCGGCGATGTCGAACCACAAGCGTTCGAGGCCGACCTCGAACGAGAAATCCTCGGGGGTCATCGTGAACCGAGAGTCGATCACCCAGACGTAACTCTCTCCTTGGGAGAGTGGTGTCAGGGAGTAGGCGAACTGCTTCATCAGGGTCACTTCGAGAAACTCGAGTGCTGGCCACAACGAGTCACTCGGGTCGATGGCCACAACGGTGAACTCGATCGCCGGTTCCGCCCAGAGCACGGTCGGGGGGTTGCCATCCAGCCCCCAGCCGTCCTGCTCATCGACGGCCACGGTCAAGCCGACGCGCACGTCCGGGTTGCCATCTCCATCCACATCCACTTCATGCAGAAGGGGGTCATTCCCGCTGGCCAGACCGAGCAATCCGAGTATGAACGAACTCTCAGCGTAGTCCACCTCCTCATAGGCATTGTGTTCCGTACCATTTCGCGCCTTGTAGTGCACCCAGACGATGAAGTTGTCAACGGTGAGCAGCGTTCCCCACATGTTGTCCGCCCATTCTTCGGGATGGTTGTCGGGGTTGAGCATCATGTCGTAGGGTGCAGGATGCATCACGGGCGGCGCGGCGGTCGGCTGCATCGTCACTCCCGCAAGCGCACTGTCGAGCCGGGCGAGCGGGTCGCCGGAATCCGATTCGCGCACCTCGAGGCGCACCCTGTCCAGCGCCTGGTTCGCCTCGGTGATGACGAGGATGTCGTCGATGCGCGCTTCCCGCTCATTCAGCACCTCGTCAAGTTTGGAGAGGATGCCGAAATCATCCGCGCGGAACTGCAGCTGGGCGGAGACAGTGGTCATCGGAGCGATGATCGGCAGCAGGAACATCAGGGCCAGCAGGGTGGCCGGGCGTAGTCTTCGCCGAGTTGGACCTGCGAACAGCAGCCGGGGGGAATCTCGCTTCACAACGGGAATCGCGTGTCCATCCCGCTTAGAGGGTTTGGTGGGATGCGCCGTTGGCGCATCGTACGCGCACGTGCGAGGGCCAAGGGTTCAGCGCTGGAGTTTGATGCGCTGCTCGCACTTCGGGCAGGCGACCATCGCCTCGGAGAGTTCCGGTGGCATCTCAACCGCGAACTGCTGGTTGCACGCCGGGCACGCCGTTCTCACAGTCGGCGTGCTCGCCTGAACTTCGGGTGCGGGTTCAGCCGCGGTCACCGGCTCCGCATCGGCTGGTGGTGGGCTGGCGATCGTGATGCTGTCTGGCAACTGCACTGCTCCTGCGCTCGCCTTCTCCGCTGGCTCGGACTCGGTCACCGGGGGGGTGGTGGTGGCTGGCTCTGCCTCTGGCTTCTCCTTCTCGTCGCGCGTGCGCAGGAAGTCGAGGTCGTCGAGAATAGGGTCATGCTCGTCAAGCGCTGCGGCGGCAACCGGTCCATCGGTCATGTCGGACAATGCGCTGAGAGCATCGTCGGAGAGCATCTGGCCTGCTCCTGGGTCCACGCCGGCGAGTGCTGCGATCTCCGCCGCCGCCCCTGCTCTGCCTGTCAACGCCACGCTGCGGGTGTCGAACATCGCGATCTGCTCGACGTCTGTCGGTTCCGGAACAGCCTCCTCCTCCTGCGCGGCAGCATGCTGCGCGGCCAACGCCGCTTCCTCAAGCTCCGTCTGACGCCGGTTCAAC